>CAXTOD010000003.1:6234-40867 GCA_964245705.1 uncultured Acetobacteraceae bacterium | reverse complement strand
AGCTGGCGCCGCAGCGGCCGCGCCGGCGCCGTTGCCGCCGCCGCCGTTCGATGCGCTTCTGCTGGGCGATACCGGTCTGCAGCTGCAGGAAGCGATCATGGCGCTGCACGCGTCCGGGATCAGCAGGTCGCAGGTGCGGGTGATGGGACCGGGCCTGTGGGGCGCCTTCGCCAGCAAGCTCGGCGCGCTGAGCGGGGCCTGGTATGCCGATCCGGATCCGTCGGCGCGGCTGGGCTTCGCGGCCCGGTACCAGGCGCTGTATCGCCAGTCGCCGAAGCCGCTCGCCGGCATCCCGTTCGACGCGGCGGCGCTTGTCCGCAGCCTGGCGCCGTCCGGCTACCAGACCGACGCGCTGTTGCGCCCGGACGGCTTTTCCGGGGTGGATGGCGTGTTCGCGTTGCAGCCTGACGGCCATGTGCAGCGGGCGCTGGCCATCTTCCAGGTCGAGCCCGGCGGCGGAGGACGCATCGTGCAACCGGCGCCGCGGGCGCTGGACCGGACCGGAAGCTGAGCCCGGTCCGGCAGCTCGGGTCAGGCGCGGCCGGGATCAGGCGGCAACGGTTGCGCCGTGGGCCAGGACGGGACGGATGCAGTGCAGGGCGGCCTCGAAGCTCGAGAAGCTGCCGAGCTTGTGGTTGCGCAGGTGGTCGACGATCAGCCAGCGCATGCCTTCGGGACGGATCATGTAGGCGGGATCGGCACATTCGCGGACCCAGACCAGCACGTGCTCGAGGTGTACGGCGGAGTCGGTCGGGGTGCGGGGTGCCACGTCGACGTCGCACAAGCCCATGGTGGTCCCGGCATCCAGCCAGCGCAGCAGATACTCGCGGTGCCGGGGCAGGAAGCGGAGCCGTAGCGGAACGACGTTGGAGTTGGCGGGAAGGTCCGGCAGCGTCGCAGGCTTGGCCATGAGTGACCCCTTCAGGAAGTGCTCTCGAATTCGTGAGAACGGTAACTGGCCACAGATCGACGCCGCAATTGGAATCTGTCGACTCCTCTCCACCGGCAGGATCGTTACGCGGAACGCAAAAATATTGTGACATAAATGCAATACTGGGTTATGATACTGTGTCATTCCTTGGACGGCGGTGCATCAGGCGCTCCGGCCAGCGCCGGTGCAGCCACAGCCAGGTGTCCGGCCGCATTCTGATCCAGCGTTCCAGGACGTCGTTGACCTGCTGGGTCAGCGCCGCCTCGTCGGCGGTCCGGTTTCCGGTATCGGGGAGGACCAGCGGCGCGTCCACCACCAGGCGCAGCCGGGCTGGTCCGAGACGCTCGATCCGGCCGGGGATCACCGGGCAGCGCTGGCGCAGCGCGATGCTGGCCAGGGCCGGCGCGGTCATGGCGGGCTGGCCGAACAGCCGGGCCTCGATGCCGTCGTTCATCTTCTGGTCGACCAGCATGCCGAGCGCGCCGCCGCGCAGCACGTGGCCCAGCGCCGCCCGGGCGCCGCGCGGGCCCTTGGCGAACAGCGGCACGTCGCAGCCCACGGCGTCGCGGCGCAGGTTTCGGATCAACGCGTCGACCAGGGGGTTGGCGGCCGCGCGATAGAACGAGGCGAAGGGCAGCCCGAGCTGCGCAACCGCCGGCGGCAGCATCTCCCAGTTGCCGATGTGGCCGGACACGAACAGCACCGGGCCGCCGGTCCTGGCCTGCGCCTCGAGAACCTCCGCACCTGTCGCCACCCAGCCGGGACCAGACGGCGTGTCGCGGCGCAGCGTCGCCAGGTGGGGAAGCTCGGCAACCGTGCGCCCAAGGTTGTCCCACACGCCGCGCACGATCCGGCGCCGGGACGATGCGTCGAGTTCGGGCATGGCCAGGCGGAGGTTGGCGTCCGCCACGGAGGACACGGGCAGCCAGGGACCGATGCTGCGGGCGAGCGCACCGCCGAGGTTGGACGCCCGCACCGGGCCCAGGGTGCGGAACAGCGACAGCGCCGCCCTAGCGGCCAGCCCCTCGAGGCGGTGAGCGGCACGGCGCAGGCCCTGGTTCATGCGATGCCGGCGACGCGGTCGAGCAGGACGTTCCGGGCCGCCGGATCGTGCCAGCGCAGCGAAACGCGGGCGACGTGCACCGTCGCGCGCAGCTCCGGCGGCAGCCGCACCGCGTCCTTGGGTGTCGTGACCAGGAGCGCCCCCAGGCGGCCCGCGTCCCGTCGCAGCCGGTCAAGCGCGTGCGGCGGGTAGGAATGATGATCGGGATAGGCTCGCGTGTCCGTCAGGGTCAGGCCCAGCGCTGCCAGGGCGTCGAAGAACTTGGCAGGCCGGGCGATCCCGGCGAAGGCCAGCAGCCGGCGGCCGCGCAGCGCGACCAGGGCCGGGTCCATCTCGAGGTCGGCGTGGAGCCGGACTACGGCGGGCGGCAGGCGCCTTCCGGCGCCGGCAAGGTCGTCGCCGACCAGGATCGCGTAGCGGACACGCGCCGCCGCGGCCTCGACGGGCTCGCGCAGCGGCCCGGCCGGCAGCAGCCGGTTGTTGCCGAAGCCAACGGTGCCGTCGATCACCAGCAGTGGCCAGTCCTGTACCAGTCCGGGGTTCTGCAGCCCGTCATCCATCAGCAGGAGCTGTGCGCCGGCGGCGACGGCCGCTTGTGCGCTCGCGGCCCGGTCGCCGCCGACCCAGCAGGGGGCGACCTCGGCCAGCAGGAGCGCCTCGTCCCCCGTCACGGCGGCGTCGTGGCGACGCGGATCGACGCGAAGCGGCGTTTTGCTGCCCGTGCCGCCATAGCCGCGCGTCAGGCAATGCACTGCAAGGCCGCGCTGTTGCAGACCGAGCGCCAGATCCAGGGCCAAGGTGGTCTTTCCGGCTCCGCCGACGCCGACATTGCCGCAGCAGACGACCGGAACTGGTGCCCGCCAGCCCGGACCTGCGAGGCGGCGTGCGGTGACGCGTGCGGTGACGGTCTGCAGCGGGCTGAGCAGGATCGCGGGCAGGGTGGGACCGGGAGCGAACCAGAAGGCGGGCGGCCGCATCAGCTTCGTGTCCCGATCAGGGCCAACAGGCGGCGTGCGAGCCGCTCGGGCAGGCCGGCGGAGGCGTCTGCCATGGCATGGGCGGCGTCGGCCATTGCACGCCGTCGATCCGGATGACGCAGCATGGCGTCGAGCCAGGTTTCGCAGGCGCCGAGGTCGGGCAGGATGGCGAGGGCGCCAGCGGCCTGCAGACGGGCCATGTCGGCTTCGAAGTTCTGCGCCTGCGGGCCGGATGCGACCGCGCAGCCGAGGCGGGCGGGTTCCCACGGGTTGTGGCCTCCCCCGGGCCCGTGCACGCCGTCAAAGCTGTTGCCGAGCAGGACGACGTCGGCCAGGCGGTAGAACAGGCCGAGCTCTCCCATCGTGTCGCAGACCCAGCAGCCATCGGCCTGATCCGGGTCCTGTCCCGCGCTGCGTCGCGGCGCGGCGCCGAGCAGCGCGGCGACCGCTTCGCCCCGATCGGGATGGCGGGGTGCCACCAGGGTGAGCAGGCCGGGATGACGTGCGGACAGCACGCCGTGCAGCCGCGCCACCGTTTCCTCCTCGCCATCATGGGTGCTGGCCGCAAGCCAGGCCGGCCGGCCGCCCAGCAGCGCACGCAGGCGCGCCAGCTCGTCCGGGTCTGCCGGGAGGACGGCAGCGGCCTGCTTGAGGTCGCCGTCATGGCCAACGGACATCGCGCCCAGCAGGCGGAACCGTTCGGCGTCCTGTTCGGACCGTGCGGTGATCCAGTCGAACGCGCCCAGCAGGCGCCGGACGACGGGGCCGGTGCGAGCCCAGCGGCGGGCGCTACGGGCGGACATGCGCGCGTTCAACAGGGCGAGCGGGATCCGGCGCCGGACGCAGCCCCTGATCAGGTTCGGCCACAGCTCGCTTTCGACCAGCACCGCCAGGTCTGGCCGCCAATGGTCGAGGAAGCGGTTGACCCAGCGCGGAAGGTCGAGCGGCGCGAAGCGGCAGCGGATCCGCTGGGCGCCACCTTGGCCCAGGCGGTGTGACGCGAGCCGTTGCGAGGCCAGGCGCTCGGCACTGACGGTGCCTGCCGTGAGCAGAAGCTGCAGCGTGGAATCGGCCTGGCACAGCGCGTCCAGCAGGGGCAGCAGGGATATGGTCTCCCCGACGCTGGCGGCGTGCAGCCAGATCAGCCGGCCTTCCGGCCGCGGCGACGGGTCGATGCCGCGTCGCTCGGCAAGGCGTCCCGGCAACTCCTTGCCGAGGCGGAGGCGTCGGCGCAGCAGCAGCCGTAGTGCCGGCTCTGCCAGCAGCCCAACGCCGCTCCAGACGGCGAACGGCCAGCCGAGACGGGAGCCGCTCACGCATCGGCTCCAGCCTTGTGGGCGACCTGGTCCAGGACCGAGGCGATCACAGGCAGGGCGTCGCGCCAGGCGTGTGGAGCAACCGCGATCGGCGCAGAACAGACGATCCGCCCACGGCCGAACGGCAACGGCAGGACCATCCTGTCCCAGGAGCCGAGGCGACGAGACGGGCGGCAGGATGCGGCTGCCGCGATCACCGGGCTGCCGGACAAGGCTGCAAGCCGCGCCACGCCGGGCTGAAGCACCCGCCGCGGTCCGCGCGGACCATCCGGGGTGATGGCGATCAGGCTGCCGGTGCGCAGCAGGGACAGCAGGCTGCGCAGAGCGGCGGTGCCGCCCTTGTCGCGGCTGCCTCCGGCTCTGGTGCGACTGGAGGACCCGGCAACCGTTTGCAGTCCCCAGCGCCGCACGATCTCGGTGATCATCCGTCCGTCGCGGTGCCGGCTGATCAGCACCGTCACCGTCAGCGACGGGCTGGCGGCGTGCACGTGCCACCACAGTGCCGGAGCCAATGGCAGGAACTCGTGCCAGAAGGCCACGATCGCCGTCTGCCCGTTGATGCCCAGCATGAGCGGCCAGGATGCTGCCGGCACGTCCACGGTCCAGCGGGTGCTGACGAGGGCGAAGCGGAGGTACATCCCAATCAAGCGGCCGAGAAGGCGCCGGATCGGCAGGACATGCTGCAGGCGCCTCAGCATCGGAAGACGCGCGCCAGATGTTTCACGTGAAACAAACCTGCTACCGAAGTCTCAGAATCCAGATCGGCGAAAGGCCCGGCTGCAATGGCGCGGCGGATGGCCCGCCGGTCGACGGCCTGGCGTCCAGGCGCAGCGCTGCCGGCCGCCTCGGCCGCGGCTGGCGACGCGAAGCAGGCGGCCCAGGCTGCCGTGCGACAAGGCCCCGTGATCCGGGCTCAGTCCTTGATGGCGGCGATGTCGGGGGCGGCCGGGTTCTTCATGCCGACGAGGTGGTAGCCGCTGTCGACATGGTGCACCTCGCCGGTCACCCCGCTGGACAGGTCGGACAACAGGTAGAGGCCGGCACCTCCGACCTCCTCGGTCGTCACGTTGCGCTCGAGCGGCGCGTTCAGCTGGTTCCACTTCAGGATGTAGCTGAAGTCGCCGATGCCGCTTGCCGCCAGCGTCTTGATCGGGCCGGCCGAGATCGCGTTGACGCGGATGCCGTCGCTGCCCAGGTCGGCTGCCATGTAGCGCACGGAGGCTTCCAGCGCTGCCTTGGCCACGCCCATCATGTTGTAGTGCGGCATCACCCGTTCGGCACCGAGATAGGTCAGCGTCAGCAACGAGCCGCCGGACCCCATCAGCATGCTGGCGCGGCGCGCCACGGCGGTGAAGGAATAGCAGGAGATGTCGATCGCCTGCAGGAAGGCGTCGCGCGGCGTGTCGACGTAGCGGCCGCGCAAGTACTGCTTGTCGGCCCAGCCGATCGCGTGGACCAGGAAGTCGAGCCCACCCCAGCTGGCCTTGATCCGGGCGAAGGCCTCATCCATCGCCGCGTCGTCTGACACGTCGCAAGGCAGGACGATCTTCGAGCCGATCCCTTCGGCCAGCGGCCGGACCCGCTTCTCCAGCGCCTCCCCCTGGAAGGTGAAGGCGAGTTCCGCTCCCTGCGCCGCGCAGGCCGAGGCGATGCCCCAGGCGATCGAGCGGTTGTTGGCAACGCCCATGATCAAGCCGCGCTTGCCCTGCATCAGGGTGCCGCGGGGGGGAAGGTTCGTGCCGCCTTCAGTCATGACGATCTCGATCTCGGATGGTCGGGGGAACGACGGGATGCGCAGCGTCCGCCATGTCGGCAGCGGCCATGGCCTTGGTGGTCGCATACCAGTCAAGGCGCGACAAGGTCCGGCAAAGGCTGCCTCTTGGCGATGACGCGCAATCCGTGGCACCCCATGTCCGCCGCGCCGCCTTCGGCCGGCGTCACGGAGAGACAGCATGCCGGAAGCGGCGCTCGACGTCGTGCCCGACCCGATCGCCCTGTTCCGGCAATGGCTGGACGAGGCGGCACGACACGAGCCGAACGACCCGAACGCCATGGCGCTTGCGACGGCGGCTCCCGATGGCAGGCCGTCGGTACGCATGGTGCTGCTCAAGGACGTCGATGCGCGGGGCTTCGTGTTCTACACCAACAAGCAGAGCCGCAAGGCCGACCAGATCGAGGCCAGCCGTAGCGCCGGGCTCCTGTTCCATTGGAAGAGCCTGCGCCGCCAGGTGCGTGTCGAGGGTGCGGTCGAGGACGTCGCCGATGCCGACGCGGATGCATACTTCCGCAGCCGTGCCCGGATCTCGCGTCTCGGCGCCATCGCGTCCGACCAGTCGCGGCCCCTGCCGGACCGCCGCGAGCTGGAGCGCAGGCTTGCGGAGGCCGAGGCACGATATCCGGACGAGGAGGTGCCGCGCCCGCCGCACTGGTCGGGCTACCGCGTCCTGCCCGAGCTGATCGAGTTCTGGCAGGACATGCCATACCGTCTGCACGACCGGGTGGCGTATCGTCGCCAGCCGGCAGCCGGGTGGCAGGCCACGCGGCTTTATCCATGACTCCGGCCGTCCGGGAGCTGCGCGCATGAGCGATACCGCCGCCATCCTGCTGCCCTTGAACGGCGCGTCGACCGATGCCGCAGCACTCGCGCTGGGCCTGCAGCTGGCCCGCCGGTTCAGGGCGCATCTCCAGGTGCTGCACATCGGTGCCGACAGCCGCGAGGTGGCGCCGCTCGCCGGCGAGGGTTTGTCGGGGGCAATGGTCGAGGAGATGATGAGCGCTGCCGACCGGGAAGCCAGGCGTCGCCTGGTCGACATCCGGACGCTGTTCGAGGCTGCCCTGGAGCAGGACGCTGCCGTCAACGTCGGCGACCCGGTCGCGCTGCGCGACTTCCTGCCGGCCTCCGGTTCGGGATCTGCCCGGCTGCCCGGCGTCGACTTCCGGGCCCGCGTCGGCCGGGAACACGAGCTGGTGGCGCACGCGGCCCGCCTGTCGGACCTCATCGTGGTTCCCCATCCCGACGTCGAGGAAGCCATCTCGTCGTCGGAAGCGCTGCATGCGGTGCTGTTCGACAGCGGCCGACCGGTGATCATCGCGCCGAAGCAGGCACCGCAGGCGATCGGCCGGCGGATCTGCGTCGCCTGGAACGGCACCGCCGAAAGCGCCTCCGCGGTGCTTTCCGCGCTGGAATGGCTGCACCGTGCCGACGCGGTGCAGGTGCTGCATTCCGACGCCTACCAGCGGCGGGGCCCGGCTGCGGCGGAGCTCGTGTCGTATCTGGAGGCGCACGGCATCACCGCGACCACCGCCCAGTTCGCTCCTGTCGGCGGCGAGGTCGGGGCGGGACTGCTCGCCGCTGCCGGTGCGTTCGGTGCCGACCTGCTGGCGATGGGCGCCTACTCGCACTCGCGGCTGCGCCAGCTGATCCTGGGCGGCGTGACCCGCCACGTAATCGGGCGGGCGACGCTGCCGGTGCTGATGGCACGGTAGCCGGCAGGCTCACAGGGCTTCAGGAGTCGGGGGCCTCAGGCGCCGGGAAGCTCGTTCAGCGTCACCACGCGCCAGGCCTCGCCGTGCCGCTCGAGGATCGTCAGCGACAGGTTCTGCACCGACAGCCTGAGCGAGGTGTCGGCATCGACGCCGAGCGCATGGGCTGCCGCCGCGCGGATCGTCCCGCCATGGCTGACGACGACGATGTCGCGGCCGTCGTGCTGCTCGGCAAGCCGGTCCATCGCCTCGGCCACCCGCACGCGGACCTGCTCCATGCTTTCGCCACCCGGAGGCACCTCGGTCGCCGCCATCGGCCAGAACGGGTGCGGCGTCATGGACAGCCGGCCCGGCAGCTCGTGATGCCGAAGGCCGTGGTAGTCGCCCATGGACTGCTCGATCAGCGCCGGTTCGATATCCCATGCGGTCTGCGGATATCCGGCCTGCTGGATCACGCGCGCCGTGTGCTGGGTGCGCGACAACGGCGTGACGATCCAGACCGCCTCGCGCGGCAGCCGGGCCGCCAGTGATTCATACATGGGCACCTGCGACACCAGGCTTTCCGGGCAAAGCGGCACGTCGAGCGAGCCGTAAAGCCTGAGCCTGGCATTCTCCTCCACCAGGGCGTGCCGGATCAGCCAGAAGCGCGTGATTCCCGGTGCCAGCGCAGGGGTATCGAGGAACGCGGCGCGCTGGGTCATGGATGCTCGATCCGGAACTGGAAGGGGATAAGGAACGGACCGGCATCAGCCCAGACCGCGGTGGCGGAAAAAGGGCATGGCGAGCCCGGGGAACCGGCAGACGAGGGTCAGATGTTGAGACCCGGATCCGCACGACGCGGCATAGGCACGTCCGACGCGAAGCGCGGCTCCGGGTCGAGGATTGCCAGCGCCGGCCAATGGCGAAGCAGAAGGTCGATCTTGTCCAGGATCCGGCGGACATCGGCGATCTCGCGCGCCATCCGGACCGAGGCCGCCAGCCCCTCGTGCGACGGCTCGCCGGACAGGAGCCGCGCCCCGACCGAGATGCGCAGCGCCCCCGCCATCGCGTCGTCGAGCCGATTGTCGGCGACCGGCGCAGGCTGGCCGATATGGCAAAGCAGCCGGGCCAGCATCCGGTCGGCATCGCTCGCCGCGTCCGGCAGCGCCCGCGACACGTCGGCGTTGAGCCACCGGTAGACCAGCCGTGCCCGCGCCACGTCCAGCGGTCGCCGGACGCCGTCCGCGTCGGGCGCCAGCACCAGGAAGCTGCGTATGGTCTGCATCTGGTCCCAGCAGGTCCCGCCGGCAGGCGCCAGCGCCGGGCGCAGCGGCGCCGGCACCTCGACCGCGGCGACGTGGGGGCTGGACGCGATCGCGTCCTCCACGCCGGCGATAAAGGCCGCCGTCCGCTCCAGCGCCAGCCGCTCCGGCACCTGCGCGAAGGCGGCCATCTCCGCCAGGGCGGCCTGCCAGCGCAGCACCATGCCGAGGTTCACCGGCCCGTCGACGACGGCGGCCGCCATACCGGGCGGCCAGTCGACCCGGCTACCGTAATCGGCCAGTCCGACAGGCAGCCGCCCTGGCCCGTCCAGGCGAGCGACGAGGCGTGCGGGTAGCAGCAGCGCGCCGCAGAAGGGCGGCCCGGTGAAGAACTTCGAGCCGGTGATCATCACCATCCAGCCGCGCGCGATATAGTCCTGCACGCGGCGGTGGTCGAGACGCATCTGGCATGCGTCCACCACCACTTCCAGCCGCTCGCCGAGGCGCGCCTGCAGGGTCTCCAGGCAATCCAGGCCCGGTGCCAGAAGACCGGTCTTGGATAGGTCGAGACGGTGCAGCAGAACGGTTCGCCCCGTTCCGGCCTCGGCTTGTGCCAGCCGGATGCACGCGGCATCGACATCGGCAGGCGGCAGCAGGCGGCCGTCCCTGTCGCGGATTGGCACGGACAGCACCCGCGTGTCGTTCGGGAACCCGACGATCCAGTCTCCCTTGGTCACCGGTCGCCCGCGTGCGGTGTCGGACGCGAAGTGCCGTCCTGCCGCCGCCAACGGCACCCCTGCCCCGGTTTCCTCGGGCGCCAGAAGCACGTTGCTGACTGGCCGGACCAGCGCCCTCGTCGCCTCCGGCAGGCAGCACACGGCGAGGGCGACCATCTCGCTGTCGGTGCCGGACGCCGTCAGCACGATCCCCGGGCCATCGGCCAGCCCGTGATGCGCCGCGATCGCCTCCCGCACCCGCTCGGTTTCCTGAACAAGCGCCTCGGCAAGCCGGCCGGTGAGGGCGGCGATCGCCACCCGCTTGCGGGCCGTCTCGGCGCCGGCGAAACCGCGTTCGGACAGGGACGAGGCGGTCGAGGACGCGAAGGTAACCGCCCAGGGGCGCGGCCGGTGGCTGCACCCGTAATGGTTGAGCCCGGTCCGCGGGTTCACGGCGAGCCTGGCATCCCCGCCCGTGGCCATGAGCGTTTCCGCCGGACCGAGCATCTCCCAGCACGCGGCCAGCGTCCGCACCACGCCGTCCGGCACGATGCTGTCGTCCTGGCCTCTCCGTTCGGCGCGAAGCAGCCGGTACGTGGAACCTTGAAGGTGACGGATCCTGGCCCACACCACGCTCAGCGCTTCCGCGCCCGGCACCGATGCCCCGGCCATCGGTCCGAGCCAGGAAACGGGATCGGGCCATGCTTCCGCGCCGCCCGGTGCCGCATCCAGCAGCCAGAACCGGGCGGCGGTACGGGCCGCGCACAGTCCAGCCAGGATCGGCAGGTCCACGCCCGCTCCCTCGCTCCCGTCGGACGCCAGCCGGGTGGCAGCGTCCAGCAGCATGGACAACTCGAGCGCGTGGCGGATGTGGAAGGCGCAGACCCGTTCATCGCCCAGGCAGGCGGCACCCAGCACGACCTGTCCTTCCGGATCGGCCCGGAACGCGCTGTCGAGGGTGGCGTCGAACACGATCCGCTGGTGGTCGGCGACCACGCGCAGGTCGGGGCGCTCGAGCGTGGCCAGAAGCCGGGTGTTCAGGTTCTCGGCAAACACCGGTGTCCCCTTCCTCGTCCGCTTATCGGGTTCCGGACACGATAGCCGCCGCGGCCGATGGTGCGAAACCACCGGATCATCCGGTTGTGGAAGGACGCCTGCCCATGCGTCCTGGGGTTGTGGTGGTTGCCTGGCGGCTGTTGCGCTGCCAATCTGGAACCACCGACCACCCTCCTTGCCAGGCATTGGACCCTCGAATGCGGATTCTCCTCACTGGCGGTTGCGGCTTCATCGGCTCCGCGGTCGTCAGGCACCTGATCCGGTCCACCGCGCACTCGGTCGTGAACGTCGACAGGATGACCTATGCCGCCTCGGAGGACGCGCTGGAGGAGGCGCTGGGCGATCCGCGTCATACGCTGGTGAAGGCGGACGTGGCCGACCTCCCGGCGATGCAGGCGATCTTTGCCCAGCACCGGCCGGATGCCGTGATGCACCTGGCGGCGGAAAGCCATGTCGACCGATCGATCGACGGACCGGCGGTGTTCATCCAGACCAACGTGGTCGGCACCTTCTCGATGCTGGAAGCGGCACGCGGCTACTGGTCCGGCCTTAAGGGCGCGGCGAGAACCGCGTTCCGTTTCCACCACATCTCGACCGACGAGGTGTTCGGGGCGCTGGATGTCGACGATCCGCCCTTCACCGAGACGACGCCGTATGATCCACGCAGCCCGTACTCGGCCAGCAAGGCGGCGTCGGACCATCTGGTGCGGGCCTGGCATCATACCTACGGACTTCCTGCCTTCGTCACTAACACCACCAACAACTACGGCTTCTGGCATTTCCCCGAGAAGCTGATCCCGCTGGTGACGATCAACGCCATCGAGGGGCGCGAGCTGCCGGTCTACGGCGACGGCTCGAACGTGCGCGACTGGCTGTTCGTCGAGGACCACGCGAGCGCCCTGGTACGGGCGGTCGAGGTCGGCGAGCCTGGGGAAACCTACGCGATCGGCGCGCGCCAGCCGCGCTCCAACCTCCAGGTGGTGCAGGCGATCTGCCGCACCCTGGACGAGCTGCGCCCGGATCCGGCCGGGCCGCGCGAGCGGCTGATCCGCTACGTGTCGGACCGGCCGGGCCACGACTGGCGCTACGAAATCGACGCCAGCCATGCCGAGCAGGCGCTCGGCTGGACGGCGCGGCACGACTTCGAGACCGGCATCCGGCGCACCGTGCAATGGTTCCTGGATCACCAGACATGGTGGGAGGCGATCCGGTCGGGCCGCTACACCGGACAGCGCCTGGGGACAGCGGCATGACCGCCCGGGCAGAAACCGCCATGAAGGGCATCCTGCTCGCAGGCGGCTCCGGCACCCGGCTGCATCCGATCACGCTGGCCGCCAGCAAGCAGCTGCTGCCGGTCTACGACAAGCCGATGATCTACTACCCGCTCAGCACGCTGATGCTGGCCGGCATACGCGACATCATGATCATCTCGACCCCGGCCGACCTGCCGCAGTTCGAGCGCCTGCTGGGCGACGGCTCGCGCCTCGGCGTGCGCTTCACCTACCGGGTGCAGCCGAGCCCGGACGGCATCGTCCAGGCATTCCTGATCGCCGACGACTGGCTCGGCCGCAACCCGTGCGCGCTGGCGCTGGGCGACAACCTGATCTTCGCCGACCACCTCGGCGTGCTCCTGCGCGCGGCGTCCGCCCGTCCCGAGGGAGCGACCGTGTTCGCCTACCAGGTGCGCGACCCGGAACGCTACGGCGTCGTCTCCTTCGACGAAAGCGGGCGGGCCTTGGAGGTGGTCGAGAAGCCGGCCAACCCGCAATCGAACTGGGCCGTCACGGGGCTGTACTTCTACGACAACCGCGTGCTGGAGATGGCCAGGCGGATCAAGCCGAGCTCGCGCGGCGAGCTGGAGATCACCGACCTGAACCGCCTCTACCTCGAGGAAGGCACGCTGCACGTCGACCGGCTGGGACGGGGCTGCGCCTGGCTCGATGCGGGCATGCCGGACAGCCTGATGCAGGCGGGAACCTTTGTGCAGACCATCCAGTCCCGCCAGGGCATGCTGGTCGGCTGTCCGGAGGAGGTGGCGTTCCGCATGGGCTTCATCGACTCGCATTCGCTGCGCAGCCAGGCCCGCAAGCTGGCCAAGACCGAGCTCGGCCGGCTGCTGCTCGAGCTCGCCGACGGCGTGCACGCCTGAAGCCGTTCATGGTCCAGACCGTTTGATCGAAGGAGAGGACTCGTGAAGGTCGAACGGCTCGCCATCCCCGACGTGATCCTGATCACCCCGCCCCGCTTCAGCGACAGCCGCGGCTTCTTCTCGGAAACCTTTAACCAGCCGCGCCTCGCCGCGGAGGCCGGGATCGACTTCCCGTTCCTCCAGGACAACCATTCCTTCTCCCGGGAGCGGGGCGTGGTGCGCGGCCTGCACTGCCAGCTGGCACCCCACCAGCAGGGCAAGCTGCTGCGCTGCGCCAAGGGGGCGATCTTCGACGTGGCGGTGGACGCCCGCACCGGCTCCCCGACCTACGGCAAGTGGGTCGGTGCCGAGCTCACCGGCGACAACTGGTCGCAGCTCTGGATACCGCCCGGCTTCCTGCACGGCTTCTGCACCCTGACCGACGACGTGGAGGTGCTCTACAAGTGCACCGACGTGTGGGACCGGGCGAGCGAGCGGGCGGTGATCTGGAACTGTCCGGAGATCGGCATCGAGTGGCCGATCAAGGCGGAAGAGGCGCTGTTGTCGGAGAAGGACGCCCAGGCGCCGCACTTCTCCGCGGCCCATGGCTGGTTCCAGTCCTGATGGCGGAGCTTCCTTCCGGCGGGCCGGTCCTGGTCACCGGCGGCAGCGGCCAGCTTGCCACCTCGCTGGTGCGCCTGGGCGGCCCGCGCATCCACCGCGTCGGCCGTCCGGCCTTCGACTTCGACCATCCGGACGCGATCAGGACGGTGTTCGCTGCCGTCTCCCCGGTGGCCGTGATCAACGCCGCCGCCTGGACCGCGGTGGATGCGGCCGAAACCGCGGTCGAGGCCGCCGCACGTGCCAACCGGGACGGGCCGGAGCTGCTGGCGAGCCTGTGCGCGCAGGCCGGCATCCCGCTCGTGCACGTGTCCACCGACTACGTGTTCGACGGCGACAAGGGTGCGCCCTATGTCGAGGACGATCCCGTCTCGCCCACCGGCGTCTACGGCCGCACCAAGGTCGAGGGCGAGCAGGCGGCGGTGGCGGCCAATCCACGCACGATCGTGCTGCGCACCTCCTGGGTGTACTCGGCAACCGGCAGGAACTTCGTCCGCACCATGATCAACGCCGGCGAAAAGAACACCACCCTCAGGGTGGTGGGCGACCAGCGCGGCGCGCCGACCGCGTCGGACGACCTGGCGACGGCGATCCTGTCCATCGTGGCCCGGATCGAGCATGACGGCTGGCAGGACTCCTATGCCGGGATCTTCCATGCCGCCGGCACCGGCGAGACCACCTGGCACGGGCTCGCAGTCGCAGCGCTCGAGGCGGCCCAGGCGCACGGCCGTCCTATGCCCGAGGTGGTCGCGATCCGGACCGCCGACTGGCCGACCCCGGCGCGTCGTCCCGCGGATTCCAGGCTCGACTGCGACAAGCTGGAGCGCGTGTTCGGCGTTCGCCTGCCACCCTGGCGCGGGAGCCTGATCCGCGCGGTGGACGAGCTTCTGGCGCCACCCACATCCTGACCGTTCGGCTCGACGCGCTTTCCTGGCGCACGGCGTCTGCCCGGGATGCAGTCGCCGATGCCCCGGCGGCGTCCGGTCGGGGTGGTGCGCGTCGAACGGGCGCCGAGGTCGCCGAGCTGGTGCCGGTCGCGGTACTGCTTTCGACCTTCGACGGCGCCCGACACCTGCAACCGCAGCTGCGGTCGCTCGCCGAACAGACCTACCGGCGCTGGACCCTGTTCTGGCGTGACGACGGGTCGAGCGACGGGACCACGGTCCTGGTCGATGCCTTCAGGAGCGAGCTGGGCGAGGAGCGCTGCGTCGCGGTGGCCACGCCCGGAGGCCATCTCGGCATCACCGCCTCGTTCCTGGCGCTGCTGCGCCAGGTGCCGGCCGGCCATGTCGCCGCCTTCGCGGACCAGGACGACGTCTGGCTGCCGGAGAAGCTGGCACGCGGGGTCGCGGCGCTGCAGGCGGTTCCGGCCGACCGGCCGGCGCTGTACTGCGCCCGCCAGCGCCTGGTCGATGCGGACCTGTCCCCGCTTGGCCTGTCTCCGCAACCCGGCCAGTCGGCCGGCTTCCCGGCAGCGCTCACCCAGAACGTCGCCACCGGCTGCACCGTGATGCTGAACCAGGCCGCGGTCGCGCTGGTCGCGGCGAGCGACCCGCCGGACGGCACCCTGCACGACTGGTGGTCCTACCTGCTGGTCAGCGCCGCGGGCGGGCGGCTGATCGCCGATCCGGTTCCCGTGGTGCTGTATCGCCAGCATGCCGCCAACGCGGTCGGAGCGCCGCATTCGCCGCTCCGCCGCGGCGTGATGGCCCTGCGTCGGGGTCCGGATGCGTTCATGCAGCTGTTCCGCCGTCATGTCGCGGGGCTGCTCGCAGCCGGCCCGGCGCTGTCGCTCGAGGCGGCGCGTGACCTGCGCATCCTGGACCACGCGCTGTCCGCCGGCCTGTTGACACGGTTGCGCGCGATGCGCCGGGTCCGCAGCCTTGTCCGCCGGACCAGGCTCGAAACCCTGCTGTTCCGGCTATGGTTCCTGATCGGCTGAGGCGGGAAGAAGCGGCATGAGCAGGAACACGATCGGCCTGATCTGGGTGGGCGGCCTGCTGCTGGCGGTGCTGCTGACGGTGGTCGGACCCGGTGCGCTTGGAACGCAGCTGGGCCTGGCGTTGGACCGGCTGTTGGACAGCATCGCGCTTGCGCTGGCGCAGGTGGGTGATCCGTTGCGGGAGATGATCCGTGGCTTCGCCATCGCCGCCTACGGCGTGTTCATCGCCCTGTGCGTCGTGGCGCGGCGACGACGCCTGCCGGCGATGGGGACGGCGGTCGCGGTGACGCTCGTGTTCCTGTTCCTGGTCGGCGCTCCCCGCGGGTGGGACCGCTCGTTGCACGGCGCGCACTGGTTTCTCGCCCTGCTGCTGAACCTGGCCGCGTCCCTGCTGATGACGCGCCGGCTGACCGCCGAACGGCCGCCCGGCGGAGGCGCCGGCCGGCGCTTTGGCGCCTGAAAACCGGGGCGGCTTGCCGGCCAGGCGGTCGTCGCACCATCCTGTGTGCATGACGGCCCTTCTCACCCATCCGGCCTGTCTGGCGCACGAGCCGGGACCCGGACATCCCGAACGATCCGACCGCCTGCGCGCGGTGCTGGCCGTCCTGGACCATCCGGACTTCGACGACCTGCGACGCGAGGAGGCGCCGCAGGCCAGCATCGAGCAGCTGGCATTGGCGCACCCGGCCGACTACGTCACGCAGATCCTGGCGATCCGCCCGTCACCCGGCGACATTGTGCGCCTGGATCCCGACACCGTCATGAGCAGCGGCAGCGCCGAGGCGGCCCGTCGCGCTGCCGGCGGTGCCTGCGCTGCCGTGGACCTCGTGATGTCCGGACAGGCCGGGAACGCCTTCGTGGCAGTGCGGCCGCCGGGGCACCACGCGGAGCCCGGGCAGGCGATGGGGTTCTGCCTGTTCGGCAGCGTCGCCATCGCCGCGCGGCATGCCCGCACGCGATGGAACGTGCGCCGGATCGCGGTTGCCGACTTCGACGTGCACCACGGCAACGGCACGCAGGCGATGCTGCAGGACGATCCGGAAATGTTCTTCGCCAGCAGCCACCAGTTCCCCTGCTATCCGGGAACGGGCGCCGCGTCCGAAACCGGGATCGACCGGAACGTGGTCAACCTGCCGCTGTCGCCCGGCACCGGATCGGCCGGGTTCCGGCAAGGCTGGCACGACGTCATCCTCCCGGCACTGGACCGGTTCAGCCCTGAGCTCCTGCTCGTCTCGGCCGGCTTCGACGCGCACCGGGCCGACCCGCTGGCCCAGCTGGAACTCGAACCCGACGATTTCGCCTGGCTCACCGAGGTCCTGCTCGGCATCGCGGACCGGCATGGCGGCGGCCGCCTCGTTTCGGTCCTGGAGGGCGGCTACGACCTCGACGCCTTGGCGCTGTCGGTGGCGGCGCATGTACGGGTGCTGATGCGGCCGCTCTCCGGCTGATCCCGACCCGCCGTCATTCCAGCCCCTGGCCCGGAGGATCGTGCTGACCAGCTCGTCGCCGGTCCCGAAGCCGGCGCCCGTCCCGATCGCACGGCCAGGTCCGGAGCCGAGGACGCGACCCGGTATCCCGCTCTGCCGTTGCTGCGGCGGCGAAGCCACCTGGTTCCCGCATCTGGCCCCGTTGGCGACAAAGCCGTGCACCGCCTGCAACAGATCGCACTTGGTCCTGCTGGGAGCGGAAGGCGGGCGTCAGGTCCCGCAGTCGAGAAGCCGCTCGCGGGCCTGCTGGTCGCCACCCTGAGCGGCCGCCCGCAGCTTGGCCGCCGAGCAGCTGCAGCGCCCGGGTCGTCCGCTGCGATCGCTTCTGGAGCTGCCGATGCTGGCGGGCGATCGCTTGCACGTCCCATGCCGGTTCGCGTTGAGCCTGTCCGGCGCCGGCTCGGTTTCCGGATGGCGCTTGGTCCTCCTGGCGGCGCCCGTAGTGGCCGAGCCGGTGCCGCTCAGCGCCAGCCGCCTGGGCCGCGGTCGTAGTAGCCGCCGTGCCGGTGACACCAGCTGAGGCCGAACGGACCGCAGCCGCATCCGGCCAGCGTCGTTGCCGCGAGCATGAGGGCGAGCGCGCCCAGGATCCTGTTGGTGTGCCGCTTCATGATGACCTTCCTTCCGCAACCGGACTTCCGCTGGCAGGAAGGCGCTCCGAATGTGGCAGCTGGATGGAGCCAGCATGTCGCATCGTCTCAATGATGCCGCTCCTGTTCGTCGGTCGCGACACACGAGGCCGCGCCGTGCGGGTTGGCCATTCGGTGCCCCGCCGTGTCCTGTCGCACCCTGGCGCCGATGCGCATCCTGCGACACGCCGCGCCGGCCCTGGCGACCTTGCTCGCATCGTCTGTCGGCTGCCTGGACCGCGTGCTCCTGCGCCTCAACCTGTTGAAAACAGCTGGCTTCATCCTCATTTCCGTATCCTGGAAACACGGAGAGAACAGATGCAGTTGGACCCGATCATTGCGCGGGGCCGGGTGATTGCGGCCGGCCGGATGCTGACCGGCCTCGACCAGGAACAGCTTGCCGCGGAGGCAGGTCTGTCGCCTTCCACGGTGTCCAAGATCGAGCTCGGGAAGCGGAACGTGCGCTCGGACACCTTGCGTGCCGTCGTGCAGGCTCTCGACCGCCTGGGTGTGGACGTGACCCAGAACGGGCGCACCGGACATCACGCCGTCGGAACGAGCTACGCCTGAAGCTCGGGCTGATCCATTCGAAACGGCAGAACACCGGCGCGCGCAGCCCGATGCTCCGCCGCGGCGAGGCGCCTCCCCCGCGATGTGGAAGCCCTTGATCAGCAGCGCCTCGTCCGGCTGCCGGCCTTCATCTCCCCACTATATGGGAATGTCAGCCACCGTCGTTGCGCCACCGTATACGTCCACCGGGTTGTCGACCGCCGGATCCTGACGCCCGGGACCCTCCACGTCGTGTTGAACAGGCCTCGCCACAACCGCGGAAGTTGTTGAACCGGGCGCATCCCTGCCGTCGCTGATCCGTTGGACGCAGTCGCGACCTGACGGAGTTCATCATGGCAATCTCGACACGGCTGCATGGATGGATCGACTATGCGGCGGCGGCCTCGCTGGGCGGCCTCGCGCTTGTCGGTGGACTGCCTGGCCCGGCCCGTCGTGTCGCTGCCGTGGCCACTGCGGTTCCGGTCTGCGCCTTCCTGTCCACGGACTTCGAGGGCGGCCTGGTCGGCCTGTTCGGCGTGCGCGGACACCTGAGGTTCGACATGACCGAGGGCCTCCTGCTGTTCGCCACCGGGATCGCGATGCGGCGACAACCGCCCGCCTCCCGAGCCGTCCTTGCCTTCTACGGCTTCGCCCAGTTCCTCCTTGGGTTGTCCACCAGCGAGGTGGCCGGGAGCAGGCCCGGCCAGGGCTCGGGTCCGATCGCGCGGCTGCTCGGGTCGACCTAGCGGCGCGATCCGTCGAACCTGAAGCGAGGCTGGAAACGCAAGGCAGGCGGAAGAAGGATGGTCATGTGCGCATCCTGGCGCACCTCATGATCAGCCCGGCAGGCCTTCCTCCTTCAGGATCGCCGGGATCGCCGACTTCATCTGGAAGAAACCGCGGCTGGCGTGCGGCCAGCTCAGGCTGTCCCAGCTGCGACGCAGGCGCAGGCAGGGCGGCAGTGCCGAGGCGGACGGGCCGACCGGCGCCCAGGCCGCCAGCACAGGAAGGTCCTCCGCCCAGCCCTCCGTCACCAGCCCGGCGGGACAGCGGAAATGCGCCTCTGCCCGCGCCAGAGTGTCCGCCATGGCCTCCCGGTCGGCGGCCACCACCCGCGCGGACGCTCCGTCCGGATGCGCGAGCAGCCCGCCGATCCGGCACACCCGCGCCTCGCCCAGCGGCAGCGTTTCCGGGTTCAGGTCATCCCCGTGCACGAGAAGCGCCACGTCGCCCCGCGGTGCCGCGTCCGGCGGCGGCAGAGGCTCCAGTGGCGCCGTCGTCTCCTCCTGCAGCGCAGTCGGGTTCTCCACCAGCCCGACCGGGTCGTACCGGCCGTCGGTGAAGCGGCGGATGTTCTCGGCGCGCGCCGCATACGGCTTGCCGCGCGTGTGCAGTCCGCCCACCCAGCGCCACGACAGGGTGTTGCTGGCCGGATCGCCGTCGACCAGCCGGCGCAGGAACAGGTCGGCACCCAGCGCCCAGGGCAGCCGCAGGGTGAAGATCCAGATCGAGGCGAACCACATGCGGGCGTGGTTGTGCAGCCAGCCGGTCTCGGCGAGCTCGCGGGCCCAGTCGTCGTACCCGTCGATGCCGGTGCGGCCTGCCATCGCATCCTCGACCGCGCGACGCAGGCCGGCGCTGGCTTCCATCCGGGCGCGGCCTTGCACGACTAGGCGCTGATAGTCCGTCCACAGCGCCGGACGAGTTTCCAGGTGGCCCTTGAAGTAGCTGCGCCAGAACACCTCGTGGACGAACCGCTCGGCGGCGGGTCCATGTGCGCTCAGCGCCGCCGCCGCCGCCTCGCGCTCCAGCAACAGCCGGCGACGCAGGTAGGGCGACAGCGCCGAGGTGGTCGCCTCCTCGTCCGGACCGCGATCGGTGTTGCGGCTGCCGGCATAGGCGCCGCCCATGCTGCCGGCGAAGCCGGACAAACGCGCGAGCCCATCGGCGCGGGTCAGGGGGAAGCTGCGATCCATGGGAGCCATATGGGGTGCCGGAGGCGGATCGGCTGGCCTTGCAGTTGGAATCACCCGCCGCTCATGGCGGCGCTCCGGGTGATCCTGCGGGATCAACGCATGGCCTCGCCGCCGCCAACGGTGACGCTGCCGTTCCCCATCCCGCCGCTGGTGCCGGTAGCCATCGTCACCAGCAGCGGCGGTGTTCTCCCCTCGGTCCCTGGATCCTGTGTCTGCTCCGAAGATCGGGACCCGCCGCATTCACCGTCCCAAAGCCGACAAGCTGGACGCGGCGTTGATCGCCCGGTTCTGCCGGGCACATGAGCCTGCTGCCTGGATGCCACCGGCCACCTACCTGCGGGAGCTGCGCGAACTGATGCGCCACTGCGAGGGCCCTGAAAGTTGCAAGAGTACAGGAAACCAATCCCCAGAAGCCTAATACGGCATCACCTGCGGTTGCTGCGTCGATAGCGGCTCATCTGGATTGGCCGGATCGGGAGGTTGAAGCTCCCATGGGTGCGGTGCAGGAAGTGGTGGCATCCGGTCCGGCGTTGAGCCGCAACCACGCGCTGCTGCTGAGCATGACCAGAATCGGAGTGGTCACCGCCGTCCGGCAAGCACGTCCAAGCCGCTGCGGTGTTCGAGTCTGGAGGTGTCGTGGTGGGCAAGCGGTTTCTCGTCACGGGCGGCAGCGTGGCCGCTAACACGCTCGCCTGGTGGCTTGTGGAAGGCGGTTTCACCGTCACCGTGGTCGAGAAGGCACCGGCATTTCGGGAGGGCGGCCAGAGCATCGACGTGCGCGGTGCCGGCCGCACCGTGCTGGATCGCATGGGTGTGCGGGAGGAGGTCGAGCGGAACGGCACTGGCGAAACCGGCTGGACCTTCCCGGTATGGGTCAACAACCGCCATCTACCGGGCAGGAAGCCTGGCTGGTCGGCGAGTGGCGCCCGACCGGCGAGCACAAGTTCTACCTGAGCAACCTCTCGCCCCGCACCTCGCTGCGCGCCCTGGCCGCTGCCGTCAAGGCGTCCTGGGTGTGCGAGCAGGCGCACCAGCAGCTCAAGGGCGAACTGGATCTCGGGCACTTCGAGGGCCGGTCCTGGACCGGCCTGCACCGGCACGCGCTGATGACGTGCAT
This sequence comes from uncultured Acetobacteraceae bacterium, assembly GCA_964245705.1. Classification (GTDB taxonomy): domain Bacteria; phylum Pseudomonadota; class Alphaproteobacteria; order Acetobacterales; family Acetobacteraceae; genus Lichenicola. The sequence continues at coordinate 19,635 of CAXTOD010000003.1, read as the reverse complement.
CGCGTTTGCCTATCTGCAGCATCTGCGCCTCACCGGACAAAGCCGGACAAGGTCGGGAGGAAAATGCGGATCCGCAGATCAGGACCACCGCCGCAGCCGAGCCTGCCCACCATCCGCCGCGCCATCATCGGCAGGCTGTTCCCCCACCTCATGCCACACGTCCAATGCCCGCGCTGCCGGAAACGGTTTAGGCTGCCCTATGGTCTGAAAGTGCCCAGGTAGTGTTAAGCTTGACAATATCTGCTCTCGGCTGGTCGATCACAGGTAGTCGGATAGCGACCAATGATGCTCGACGACACGACGACGGTCGAAGCGGTGACGGTCAACTGGTCCGACTCGAGCAACATGAGGAACTGTTTCTTGATCAGCCGAGGAGAACCCCCGAAAGCAAATTATGACCCTTAGCGCCCGGTTTCGGTGATGGGCGGCCCTATCCGTTGAACCATGCAGCGCAGTCCGGCGGGGATCTGGTGGTGGGGATTAGGCAGCAGCAGGCGCACGCCGAACGTGTTGCTCGATGCGTCAATGACGGGGTCCACCACGTCGACTTGAGCGGTGTATTCGCCACCGACCGGCTGTGCTAGCCGCACCCGAGCTGTCATGCCTACCTTGATTGATCCATAGCGTATGCCGGGCACGATGAGCTCGACGCTCAGCGGATCGACTTGGGCGATCGTCATGATGGGTGTCTGCTCGTAGACGAACTCCCCAATCGACATCTTGCGCTCGGTAACGATGCCGTCGACCGGAGACCGGATCTGCTTGAGATCCAGCTCGCGCTGCGTGCGCACGGCGGCGAGAGCGGCCAGGCGTTGATCCATCTGCGCCTGCTCGAGCCGGAGCGCTCCCTCACGGACCTTGGTCTGCGGTTCGTCAAGCGTGCTTTCACTAGCTTCCTGCTGCTGCACCAGGAAGATCTTCCGGTCGAGCATTCGCTGCGCCATCTGCAGGTCGGCGGTCTCGGCACGGATCGCGGCATCATTGGATGCCTTCAGCCGGTCAAGCGCTAGGTCCGCCTGCTCTACGCTGGACTCGATCCGCGCGACCACTTGGCCGCGTGCCACGTCGCCACCGCGATCGACCAGCTCTTCGTTGAGGAGGCCCGCAACGGGACTGCCGAGCTGCACTACTTGGCGCGGCTTGATCAGGCAGGTGCTCTCCGTGTCGCCCGATATGTCCGTCTGAGCCGCCGCCGTGATCGGAATCACGAACAGCAGCCCCAGGATGCAGCGAGACCGCATCGGCGCGCGCCCTCAGAGCGACACCAGGATGCTTCCAATACAATCAGCGAATGGCATCCCGAGGTCGCTCACGAATGACACCATCCAGGGAACATTGGCATCGCCGTCGGTCTCCAGGGTGAACCCGGTTGCGGGGATGTCAGCCATGATCACGATCTGCTCCAGGTCGACAACATCATCGAGACCGTCCTGGTGACTGACAGCAGATGCCGCGAACGGCGCCACGACCGGCGCAGCGATCGGCTGGTTGGCGAGCCCGTGCAGCGTCGTCGCGCTGCTGAAGGAGATTGCCGCCGCGGGGGCGAACGCCGCGACGTTGCCAGAAGCCGGACCATGCGTGGCGAGGTCCGCGATTGCCGCATTCAGAAACGGCAGCCGGATCGTGTCGTGCACCGTGATGGTGACCCGCGTCGGCGCGGAAACGGCCGCACCGTCGACCGCTTCGTAGGTGAAGCCGTCCGTTCCCGAATAGCCGGGGTCGGCGAGGTAGCCGAAGGCACCGTCCGGCAGCAGGATTGCGAGGCCATCTGCCGGTCCCTGCACCAGCCGAGCGCCTGGTCGACCGCCGCTCGTGTCCACGTCGTTGGCGAGCACGCCGTGCGCGGCATCGACCAGTAACAGGCCGTAGCCGGTGGTGTTGTAGGGACCGTCCGGATAGGCCACTAGGCTGGACGACGCGCCCGTCACCGTGACGGTGACGGTCGCGGTCGAGGTCAGGCCTTCGCCGTCCGTCACCGTGTAAGCGAAGCTGTCGGTCGCGGCTTGGCCCGGCTTCAACGCGGCAAAGGCTCCGCTAGGATCATAGGTAAAGCTTCCGTTATGGTTGTTCGTGACGAGGCCGCGCGTGCCGCTGGTATTGATGCTGAAGCTGTGGGTGTCGCCGGGATCGCGGTCCGTGTAGGCGGCATCGATGGTGATCGGCTTGCCGTCGCTGGCGACCGTGGCCCTGACGTTTGAGGCGACCGGTGCGCTGTCCTGCCCGGTGACTGTGATGGTCGCGGTCGCGGTCGCGGACAGGCCCTCGCCGTCGGTGACGGTGTAGGCGAAGCTGTCGGTCGCGATCTGGCCCAGCGTCAGGAAGGCGAAGGCGCCGTTCGGCGCGTAGGTGAAGTGACCGTCACCAGCGTTGCTGACCAAGCCCTTGGTGGCGCCGGTATCGAGCGTGAACACCGGCACGTCACCGGCAATCGGATCGGTATAGACCGCCGCCAGCGCGATCGCCGGTCCGCCGTTCAGCACCGCGCCGGCGATGTCGGAGGCCGTGGGCACCACGTCCTGGCCCAGCACGGTGACGTCCACGGTGGCGGTCGAGGACAGCCCTTCCCCATCGGTGACGGTGTAGGTGAAGCTATCGGAGGCTGTCTGGCCCCGCATCAGCATGGGGAAGGCGCCGTTTGGGTTGTAGGCGAAGCTGCCGCCGCCGAGGTTGGTGACTAGGCCTTTGGTGCCGGCGGTGCCGATCGTGAAGCTGTGCGTGTCGCCGGGATCCGGATCGGTATAGCTGGCGGCGACCGTGATCGGCGGCCCCAGGTTCGACACCGATGCCGTGAGGTTCGCGGCGACCGGCGGCGTGTCGACCAGCGTGATCGCGTCCGGGCTGGCGGGCGGCGCCTCGACAAGGCCGACATTGTCGTTGGCCGTGCTGTAGAAGCTGTAGCTGTGGTCGAAGACGCCCTGGAAGATGGTCGAGGTGCTGGTAGTATCGACCAGGATCGGCCGGTAGCTGCCGCCGTCCTCGGACACGAACACGTCGTACGACGCGATGCCGGACCCGTTGCCGTCGCTGCCCGACCAGGTGAGCGGGATTGCCGGGGGCGAGATCGCAGGCAGGGCCGCCACGGCACTAGACGGTGGATCGTCGTCGATCGTGTTGACGTAAGCCTCGGTTACCACCGGAGCCTCCGTGTCGAACACGACGCTGGCCTGCGCGGTCAGCTTGGTGCCGGTCGCCAGACCCGCCTGCGTCGCCACCGTATAGGCGAGCCAGCCGGTGCCCATTGGGTCGTCCTTGTCTGGCGGCAGGAAGCCCACGAAGGGATCGGACTCGTCGTCGAGCGTCGTGGGATCGATCGAGGTGTAGGTCGCGGTCAGCGTGCGCGTCGCGACATCCAGATGGATTGCAACGTCGACGAACACGCCGGTCTCGGCGCGGTCGTCGATCCGGGTGCTGTAGTCCTGCAGTCCAGCCGGAACGCTGAAGGAGTTGGTGCCGAAGCCGAACGAGCCGATCGAGAAGGTCGACAGGTCGAGACTTGGATCGAGCTGCTCGGTGACGGTCACCGTGCGCGCCGGCGCGCCGGCGTTGGGCTCATTGGTGAAGGCGACATAGTAGGAGCCATCGCCACCGCCGACGATGTACTGGCCGCTGCCATAACCCGACGGGCCGGCGATAAAGTTCGGGTCGTGGGGGCCGCTGACCACAAGCGTGCTTGAGGCGCCGTTTGAGGTGGTGGAGTAGCTGACGACGGGATGATGGAAGTTGTCGAGATCGACCAGGATGTCCATGGTGGCAGTGTAGATGATCTTCTGGATGGCGAAGAATGCAAGGCTTGCCGCGAAGCCGGCGACCGTCTTCAGGCCTGTGGCCGTGAGCGTGCTGGTCGCCCCTACGGAACCTAGGATCGCCTGGACCTCGAGGTTCAGCGCGCCGAGTCCGGTCTGACCCAGCGCGTAGGTGGCGACTCCGTCGGCGCCAGCTTCGGTAACGAGCGGCACCACCGTTTGTTGTGCCACCAAGTAGTCCGTCGCAGAGTTCACCGCCAACGACCCAGCGAGGTCGACGTTGGCAGCGGTAGTATCGCCATAGTCGTTAATCGTTTTCAGATCACCGTGGACCGTATCATAAGTGCTATAGGCCGCGAAGCCATAGTCTACGATCTTCACGAGTGTGTCGGCCGGCACCAGCCCGGTCGGATCGACGAGGTTGATCGAGTTATCGGATGCGTAGGTATAGAGGTTGCTGCCGCCGAGGAGCCCGGTCGGATCCGGCTGGGTGAAGCGTCCGGTCACGGGATCGTAGACGCGGGCGCCCATGTGGTCGAGCCCGCTGCCCAGCGTCTGCACGCCATAGGCGCCGGCATACTGATAGGGGTTTGCGACATCCCCGCTGGAGGACACGACGTTGCCGAACGGGTCGTAGCTGTAGCTCGCGACATAGGAGCCGTTGGCGCCGCTGAGACCGACGGTCGAGCCTTGTGCGTCGAAGTCATAGTAGTCCGTGCCGGTCGGGCCGGTCTGGCTGGCGAGCCCGTTGCCGAAGGTGTAGTCGGCGATCAGGCTGCCGCCGGTCGAGTATTCAGCGACGACGTCGTGCAGTCCGGTCGGATCAACCAGGTAGCTGGTGGTCTGCCCATCGTGCGTCTCGGAGCTGAGATCGCCGAGCGCATCATACTTATACCTCCAGGTTCCCGAACCATTAGTCACCGAGCTTAACTGCCCGAGCGCGTTGTAGGTGTAGGTGCCGCCGCTTCCGCCGACCAGGTTGCCGCCGGCGTCATAGGTCTGGACGGTGCCGCCGATGGTGACATACTCGTTCAAGTCGTTGGTCGTGTAGCCGGTCGTGGCGCCGTTCTCGATGACCGCCGTGCGGTTCCCCGCGGCGTCGTAGCTGTAGTCGATGATCGTGCCGTCCGGGAGTGTGGCGGCGATCAGCCGGCTGTCGGCGTCGTAGCCGTAGGTGGCGGTACCGGTGAGTGTCGCCATGGAGGTGACCCGCCCGAGCGCGTCATAGGCATAGGCGAAGCGGGAGTTGATCGAACCGTCCGGAGCGTAGTTGATGATGCTCAGCACGTTGCCGTCCGGATCGTAGGACGTGGTGGTGTAGGTCCCGTTCCCGTTGTCCTGCCGGACGAGGTTACCGGCGGCATCGTAGGTGTAGCGGGCGATCAGAACGCCGCTTCCATCCGTCAGCTCGGACAGGCGGCCCTGCGCGTCGTAGCTGTCGTTTGTGGTGACGCCGTCCTGATCCACGCTCTGGACCCGGCGACCCGTCGCGTCGTAGCTGAAGGTGAGGGAACGACCGTCCGGATAGGCGACCTTCAGCACTCGGCCGGCATCGTCGTAGCTCAGCGTGATGGTGCCGACCGCGTCGGTCGCGGTCAGCAGATCGCCGTGGGAGTCGTAGGTGTAGGTGGTCGAGGTGCCGTCGGAAGCGGTCACGCCCAGGAGCAGGCCCTGCGCGTCATAGGTATAGGTGCTTGTCTGACCAACGCGGTTGACGGTCTGCGTCACGCTCCCGTCGGTCGCGTAGCCGTAGGTCGCCTTGCTGCCGTCCGCATAAGTCGCGGACGTGACGTCGTGGTTCGAGTTGTAGCCGTAGCTGGTCACGTTCCCGTCCTGATCGGTCTCGCCGGTCAGCTCGGCATACCCGGTGGTGTAGGACAGGGTGATCGTCCCCCCGGCAGGATCGGTGGTCTGGCTGCTGGCGCCGCCCCCCGTGGTCTCGTAGGTGATCGACGTGGTGCCGCCGCCGGTCGAGCTCACGGTTGTCGGGTCGCCGCTGCCGTCGAAGCTGGCCCTGACCACGTGGCCAAGAGGATCGGCCGTGGCGAAGACTTGCCCGGTTTGGTCGAAGAAGTAGCCCGTGGCGTCGCCGTTTGCGTCGGTCGCCACGTAGCTGTCGGTTCCGTAGGCGAAGGTGGTGGGGTTCGCACCGCCGTCCCCTTCCTGCTTCGACAGCCGCCCCTGGTCGTCGTAGCTGAAGAACACATTAGAGCCGCCAGGCTCGTTGATCGAGGTAAGCTCGTAGGCGCCGGGGCCGGTGATGTTGCTGCCATACCCATAGCTCACCGTCCCGGCGGCCGTGGTGACGGCGACGAGCTCGTGGCCCGTGCTGTCGTACTGGTAGGTCGCGGTGCGTCCCGACGGGTCGGTGACCGAGGCGATCGTGCCGTTGGCATTGTAGGCGATGGCGAGCTTGTCACCGTCGGAGCTGGCGAGGCTGGTCATCTCCCCGCCGGTGTAACCGGCGGTGATGCGGTTCCCATTCGCGTCCTGCACGTAGTCTAGCGTGCCGTCCGTGCTGAACTGCGCAACCGTCTGGTCGAGCTCGGTCAGCCGGAACGCTCCGCCGTTTTCGGTCAGGGTGCCGGTATCGCCTGCCGATGCGGTGAAGCTGCCATCGGCGTTGATCGAGAACAGGCGGGTGACGGGGCCTTCCTGGATGCTGACGACGTTCGCGGTGGTGTCGAGCGTCGCGCCGTAGTCCCAGTTGTCGACCCATCCCTGCCCGAGGCGCCCGTCGCTGAACCTGCCCTCGATCGAGGACTGGAAGCTTCGCGCGAAGGTCAGCGAGAGCCCCGGCGCCGGGTAGGAGACGTCGGTGGTCTGGTTGATCACCGGCGTCGGCAGGATGTCGCTCGCCTTGAGCAGCTCCAGCTCCAGGGCCTGGTTGCCGCTGGGCAGCGTCGGCGCGCCGGTGTCGAGCTGCAGGACGGTGTCGTCCTTCAGCTCCACGCTGTAGAGCGACAGCTGGGTCGTGCCGATTTCCGTTGTCAGGTTCTGGAAGATTGCGTCCCAGGCCGGCTGGCTCACGCTTGCCGGCTTCAGTTCGGCAGACAGGGCCGTGAGGTCGAGCGGCGTGTTGTCGGGCTCCATGAACACGCCCGCGAAGCCGACTAGCGTGCCCGGACCGTCCGGCGCCGGCATGAACTGCATCGGGGCCGCGCGCGTGAAGACGCCGTGCGCCGGGATCACGACCGCGGAGCTCGGCGAGATCACCTGCTGGTCCGGGTTGGTCACGTTGGTGCCGTAGATCCAGAAGTCCGAGACCAGGACCGGCGTGTCTGTCGGGTTCTTGATCGTGGCCACGGCCGTGATCGCCGAGCCGACCAGGACCTGACCCGGCGTGCTGACGGAGACGTCGAGCTGGCTTACGTCGGTGGAGTAGTTCTCCGACAGCACGTAGTACAGGGTGGTGGAGCGTGCCGTTTCAGTACCGTCCTGGACCATGACGGTGTACTCGCCGACCGGAACCTTGCTGAGGTCGAACGTGCCGGAAAGCGTGGACGGGCCAACGTCGGAGACGCTGGTGGCGCCGTAGACCGTGCCGTCGGCCGCCACCAGGCTGACGGTGGTCGCCGCCGTGAACTGCGTTCCCGTCACGCCGATGACCGCGTCCGTCTGGTTCTGCCCGCCGGTCGAGGATACCAGGCCGGTGATCGAGAGCGGCGTGGTGGAGGCGGTCAGCGTGAACGCCTTGCCCGCACCGGCGCCCGCCAGCCCGTGCACCAGCACATAAACGTCGCCGGCGGCGATCCCGGGCAGCGTGATGGACTGTGCCGCACCCGCCGCGGCGTCGGTCTGGTCGAACGACGATGGAGTCGGCAGCTTTCCCACGCCGACATAGACCTGGGCGTCGCCGGCCTCGGCGAACGCGGCGGCCAGCGACACGTCCGCGCCCGGCTGCGCCGCTACCTCGTAGTACGCATCCTGTCCCGAGGCGATCGTGGCGTCGAGCGCCTCCCCCAGCGGGAGGACCGGGATCGCCGCCGTCACGGGCGCGCTCGATGCACCCAGGTTGTTCGCCCGGTTCGGGTCCGGGACCTGATCCCGGCTGTCCGACAGCACGAGCACGGAATACGGACCGTCCGGCAGCGGCGGAAGGGCGGCGATCAGCTGTCCGGAATAGCTGGCGCCCGCGGCGAGGTCGCCGGTATGGACGACGCGGCCGAGCAGCACGTCGTTCGGGTCCAGGGCGCCGTTGACCGACAGGTAGACGGAGTCGGTCCAGCTTCCCGAGGCGGTGCTGCCGCCCGTGTTGGTCACGGTGTAGTTGACCGTGACCGGCTGACCCGGGGCGGCACTCGCGGTCTCAGGCGTGACGGCGGTGGTGGCCAGGTCCGGACCGCTTGAAGTGGCGGCGAGCGTGATACCCTGTGCGCCGATGGTCGCCTGCAATGTCGTCGGCACGTCGATCGAGGCGAACGCTCCGGTGGCGCTGGCGTAGCTGACTGGCATGTAGACATTGCCCGGGGCGGCGCCGAATCCGGTCGCCAGCGTCGCCTGATAGGTGCCTCCAAGACTGGCGTTGCCGCCCACCGCGAGCGTGCCGAACGCCCTGCTGGCCGGGGAACCGTCGATGATGGTGGCGAGCGTGCCGCCTGCGGCCTGGCTGTAGTCGCCGCCGATGCTCACCGTCGACGAGGGCCCGACGCTGAGCGTGCCGCCGTTGGCGAGATTGTCCGTGATGGCCAGTGCGGCACCGTCCGCGATGCTCAATGTCCCCTGGTTACTGGTGAGCTCCGACAGCCCGGCCACCATCGATCCGGCGCCGTTCAGTGTGACCGTCGCGTCATTGGTGGTGATGGTGCCGAGATCCAGCGTCGCCCCGGCGGACGCGTCCCAGGTTCCGCCGGTCAACGTGTCGTTCTGGAGTTGACCATTGGTGGCGATATCAAGCGTGCCGGCGGCCGCCGACACCGTCCCGGTGTTGGTGAAGTTGTTGGGATCGACGCTGCCGGTGCCGGTGCCGGCGGACCGGGTCAGGGTGCCGGTGTTGTCGAACAGGGCGCCGAGCTGGAAGTTGTTGGTGACGACGCCGTCGCCCTGGAGGTCGTACAGCCCGCTGTTGTTCAGCACGGTTCCGCTTGCCGCGCCGTCAAGGCCCAGATAGCCGCCCTGCTGGACGATGGTGCCGGTGTTGTCGACCGTGCCGCCGAACTCGTGCTGCGCGGTCCCGGTCAAAGTGAGCGTGCCGGCGTTGGTGAGGACGCCGCCCGAGATGGTGCCCCCGGTCCAGTCGGCGACGCCGGGCGCGAAGTCGAGGGTGGCACCTGCCGCATCGGCGGTGAGATCGCCGGAGATCTCGATAGGGCCGCTGCCCGTCAGGGTCCCGTCGAGGAGGACGCTGAAGCCCTGGTTCTCCGTGTTGCCGATCGCGAGGGTTCCTGCCTCGACATCGAACGTTCCCCCCGCGCCGTCATAGCCGCCAGGCTCGAACTCGGAGAGCGTACCCTCGGACTTGCGGACGACGCCTTCGTTGATGAACGTCATCTGCCCGCTGTCCCCATGCGGATAGATGCCACCATCGCCCTGGAAGTCGACGACCCCGTCGGGCATGTTGGTGAGTAGCGAGCCTGCGTTCGACTCGAAGGCGCTTACGCCGGCGATCGCGATCGTTCCGTCGTTGACCAGGCTCCCGGCGTATTGCGACTGGGTGCTGACCTGCGAGACCGTCAGCAGCCCCTTGTTGATAAAGCCGCCGGTGCCGCCGTCGAGCAGGCCGCCCTGGAACGTCAGACCGCCGCCGGCGAAATCAAGCGTCGCTCCCCCCGTGCCCGCGGTGTAGGTCTGACCGACCGCCAGCAGCACCTGGCCGGTGCCGGTGCCGTCCTCGGTCCCGGTTAGGGTCATGCCCTCGGTGAAATCGATCGCGGTCTGCGTGCCGTCCGCGAGCGTCGTTGTCTGAAAGCTGGTGTTGGCGATGCTGCCGTAGGCGAGCGTGAGCGTGCCCGACAGATCGGCGAGCCTGGCCCCGTCGAGATCGAGATTTCCCGTGAGGGTGACCGAACCCGACTGAAGGCTGAGTGTGCCGGAACCGTTCAGGTCGCTATCGATCGTGCTAGTCGCGGTGCCGCCGGTCTTCTGGATCGTGCCGGTGTTGGCGATTGTGCCGCTGCTGATGCCGCCATCGTCGAGGATGCCGTAGGTGCCGCCGTTGTCGAGCACGCCGCCGATGAAGGCGGTGTAGGTCTCGAACTCGAGCTGGAGCGAGCCGCCGGACTGGGTGATGGTGCCGGTGTTGACGAGGTCGCCGCCGCCGAACTGCTTGGTGTCGGCGCCGGACAGGGCAAGGCTTCCGGCGTTGGTCAGCGTTCCCAGCCGGGCGTCAATGACGCCGGTGGTCCAGGACAGGATGCCCGGCGCGAAGTCGAAGGTTGCGCCGCCCGCCCCGGTCGCGCCGCCGCCGAAGTCGATCGTGCCGGCGCCGGTGCTCGACTGCACGCCGACGAAGCTGGTGTTCGACAGGTCGAGCGCCGTTCCGGCGGCAAGGCTGAAGGTCTGGCCGCTGTCGGTGCCGGCGCTGTCCAGGGTGAGGGTGCCGGCATCGACCGCGACGGTGCCGTCCGCATTGAGGTTCAGCGCCGTGATGCCGATGCTCGATGCGGTACCCGAGACCATGCTCAGCAGGCCGTCATTCTGGAACGTGGCGCCGCCGGCGAGGGTGGCGTCGTTCGTGAGCTCGAACACCGCACCAATGTCGTTGGTGATGGTCGCGATGCCGCCGGTGGATTGGTTGGCGGCGATCGCGCCCCGATCCTCGATGGTGCCCCGGTTGTCAAACAGGCCGGCGAGCTGCACGACGGTGGTGGCGGACGCGTTCGAGAAGGTGATGGCGCCGGTGTTGGTCAGCCCGGCGCCGCCGGCAGCAAACTGCCCGTCGATCCATTGTAGCTCCGACGGCGCGAAGTCAAAGCTGGCGCCGGAAGCGCCGACGGTGGCACCTATGTTGTCGAACGTGATTGTGCCGGCACCGGTGCCGGCCACGGTGCCGGAGAATGTATAGGTGTTCTCGTACGGGCCTGTCAGCAGCAGCGTACTGCCGGACGTGGTCTGGAACGCGGCGTCGGTCTCGGTGCCGCCGACCAGCTCCAGCGTCCCGCTGTCGACCGCAACGCTGCCACCGTCATCGTCGAAGTCGACATTGACTAGGCTGGTGCCGGTGCCGGCGGACTTCGTGAACGACCCGCTATTGTCGATCGGCCCGCTCCCGCCGATCGACCCGTCGCCGTCGATCCGGAAGCTGCCGTCGTTGACCAGCGTGCCGCCGTAGTCGTTACTGTAAGTCCCGTAGTTCAGGTCGAACTGGCTGCCGGTCTGGACCATGGTGCCGGCGTTGTCGAGCGTGCCGCCCAGGGACTGCGTGCCGGTGCCCGACAGGGTGATGGTGCCGGTGTTGGTGAAGCTGGTGCCGGTGGCCTGGATGGCGCCGCCGGTCCATTGGAACAGCGCCCCTGCCGCGTCGATGGTGAAGCCGGCGGTGGCGTCCGCGGTCAACGTGCCCGACGACAGCGCGATCGTGCCGGCGCCGGTGGCGGTCAGGGTGCCGGCATAGGTCTCGGCGCCGCCGCCGGTCAGGTCGAGCGTGGCGCCGGCGGACACGGTGACGGCGGCACCCTTCGTGCTCGTCATCTGCCCGTTGCTGAAGGCGAGCGTGCCGGACGTGACGTCGATCGTGCCCGAGTTGGTGATCGTGCCGGCGACCGTCTGGGTGGCGGTGCCGGCGAAGCGCAGCGTGCCCTGGTTCAGCACGCTGCCGCCCGCCGCCGAGATGCTGGTCACGGTCAAGGTGTTGGTGCCGGTCAGGGTCAGGCCGGCCTCCGGCGACAGCACCGTGGAGACCAGGCTGCTGCCGTCCGAGCTGGCCGCCGCCGCCGTGCTCAGCGATCCGCCGGACAGGGTGACGCCGCCCGACAACGTCAGGCCGTGCGCGGCATCGGTTGCGAGCGAGACCGTAACCTTGCCGGCGATCGAGACGTCGGTGGTGGCGTCCGGCACCACGCCGCCGCTCCAGTTGCCGGCCACGTCCCAGGCGCCGGAGCTGCCGCCGCTCCAGCTTTCCGCCGAAGCTTCCGGTGCGATATCCGGCGAGGGTGTCCTGGTGCGGCCGGCCGGCACGACCACCACCGGCATCGGCACCGGTGCCAGCAGCGCATGCCTCGCGTGCAGGATCGTCGTGCCCAGCAGGTCTAGGTCGGCCGAGAGCAGGATGCGCGGCTCAAGCGTCTCGATCAGCAGCTTTGCCGCGATCGGCGTCGTGCTGCCGGGCCGGCCTAACCGGAACGCCGGCCAGCGGGATCTCCGGGTGGGTGTGCCGGGAGCCGCATCGGATGGTGGTGTGCGCACGCACGTTCTCCATCAAGCCGGACATCGTTGCACGTGGACGTTGAGATACGTTGCCAACCTGCACCAAAAACGGGTATCTTTCCGGAATGGCTGTCAAGTCTCTCGAAGCAGATGGAAATTCCTTTAAATGAGCCGCCAAGTCCAGTAGCATTTTACTTGCAGGAACGCCGATGTCGGGCCCTGCGGTATATCGCCGCTGTCACGGCCGCGGAGCGTCCGGATGCATGAGCAGGACTGCGTCGATCCGGATGCCGGGCCGCACTTGGCACGCGCGGCACCGGGAATTCCGGCTTTTGGGGCCGAAGACGAGGCGGCGCTCTGGACTGCCTTCGCCGGGGCGGCAACCGCCGAGCAGTTCTGCGCCAGCTGGCTCGGCATCCTTTGCCGGTCGATACCCGAGGCCCGGGCGGCCTTCCTGCTGCTGGAGGAGGAGCGCGGACAGTACAAGGTCGGCGCCGCCTGGCCGGACCTGCGGCGTGACCTCGGCTATCTTTCGGAAGCGGCGGAGCTGGCGCTGCGCACCCGCCGGGGGCTGGTCCACCACGCCCTCTCCGGGCCGCGACCAGGTGGTGCGTCGTCGCCGGCCGAGCATGTCGCCTATCCGATCGATGTCGGCGGCCATCTGCATGGCGTCGTGGTGGTCGATCTCGGCCTTTCCGACGTCGACCGGCGGGGAACGCAGGGCGTACAGGCGGCGCTACGCCAGCTGCACTGGGGTGCCGGCTGGCTGCAGACCCTGTTCCATCGCCGGGAAGCCGACGCGGCGCGTCTGGAGCGCGGGCGGATTTCGGCGGGCCTCGGCGTGCTGGCGGCCGCCTGCGCGCACCGCTCGCTGCAGGCGGCCGCGCTGGCGGTGGTCAACGACGTCGCGACGCGCCTGTCCTGTCGGTGCGTCAGCCTCGGCGTGGCGCATCGCGGCGGCATCCGCCTCCTGGCGATCTCGCACGGCGCCAGCTTCGCCCGACGCAGCGACCTCGTGGCGGCCCTCGAGAACGCGATGGAGGAGGCGCTGGACCAGGCGGCGACCGTGACGCTGCCGGATCCCGGTCGGGTGATCGCACTGGCTCATGCCGGCCTGGCGAGGATGTCGGGCGCCGGCGCGGTTTGCTCGGTCGAGTTGCGGAGCGCCGACACCGCGGTCGCGGTCCTCACCGCCGAGCACGACATCGGCACGGCGTTCGACGAGCGCTACATGAGCGACATGGCCGCGCTCCACGATGCCGACGGCGCCGCCTTCGCCAAGGAATCGACCGAGGGCGGCAGCCCCGCCTACCGCGCCTTCGGGGTCGAGACGCACAGGATCGTCCAGCGCCAC
>CAXTOD010000003.1:2973-6224 GCA_964245705.1 uncultured Acetobacteraceae bacterium | reverse complement strand
GTCGACGCCTCGGCCGACCTGCTGGCGCCGACGTTCGAGATGAAGCTGCGCGCGCACCGGCTGCTGCCGGACGGCTGGCGGACCGGGCGCAGGACGGGATTGCCGCGCTGTTCGGGCCACGACGGCCGGCGGTCAAGCTGCTGACCGGGCTGGCGCTGGCGGCGCTCGCGATCCTCTTCTGCTGGCATGGGAGCTTTGTGGTTTCCGGCAGGGCGGTGGTGGAGGCGGCGCAGCTCGACGCGGTGGTGGCGCCTTTCGACGGCTTCGTCGCCGCTGCCAGCGCGCGGGCCGGCGATGCGGTGGCAGCCGGGGAAGTCTTGGCCAGCCTCGATGATCGCGAGCTGCGGCTGCAGGCGGTGCAGACGCGAAGTGCGCTGCAGGAGCAGCTGCTCAAGTATGGCGATGCGCTCGGCCGTCAGGACCGTGTCGCGATCCGGGTGCTGCAGGCCGGGATTGACGAGGCGCGCGCCCAGCTCGCGATCGACGACGACAGGCTCCTCCGCGCCCGGCTGATCAGCGCAGTGCGCGGCACCGTGGTGTCCGGCGACCTGAGCCAGCGCATCGGCGCGCCGGTGGAACGCGGCAAGACGCTGTTCGAGGTCGCGCCGCTCGATGCCTGGCGCGTCGCGGTGCAGGTCGACGAGCGCGACATCGCGGCCGTGCGGACGGGGCAGCCGGGCCGGCTGCTGCTGGCGGGCCTTACCGGCCGGGCGATCCGGTTCTCCGTGCGCGGCGTGGTGCCGATCGCGACCGGCGCCGACGGCCGCAACACGTTTCGGGTCGAGGCCGAGCTGCACGATCCGGACCGGCTGCTGCGGCCCGGCATGGAGGGGGTCGGCAAGATCTGCATCGACCGGCGGCCGGTGCTGGAGATCTGGCTGCGTCCGGTCCTGGCCTGGCTGCGGATGACGATCTGGACCTGGTGGCCCTGACAGGGCCGGGAGGGGACGGCGGTGAGCAGCGGATCCTTCCTCAGCCCGAGCTGGCACCGGGTCGCGGAACTGCGGCCGCGTCTGCGCGCGCACGTGCAGGTGCACCGTCATCGCTATCGCGGCACCGCCTGGTATGTGGTGCAGGACGACCTGTCCGGACGCCAGCACCGCTTCACCGCCGCCGTCTACCTGTTCGTCGGGCTGCTGGACGGGCGGCGGACCGTGAACGAGGTTTGGCGGGAAATCGTCGAGCGGTTGGCCGACGCGGCGCCGACTCAGGACGACGCGATCCGGACGCTGGCACGCCTGCATGCGGCCGACCTGCTGCAGACCGACATGCCGCCCTCCACCGCCGAGCTGCTGCAGCGGCGCGAGCGGATCGCGCGGGCGGAGCTGTGGCGGCGGCTGGCGAGCCCTCTCTCGATCCGGCTGCCCCTGGTTGATCCGGACCGCCTGCTAAGCCGTACGCTGCACCTGGTGCGGCCGATGTTTGGGCGCGCGGGGGCGCTGGCCTGGCTCGCGGTCGTGCTGCCGGCGCTGCTGCTTGCGGCGATGTATTGGGATGCGCTGTCGCAGGACTTCACTGATCGCGTGCTGGCGACAGAAAACCTGCTGGCGATGGCGGCCGTGTATCCGCTGACCAAGCTTGCGCACGAGGCCGGGCACGGGTTTGCCATCAAGCGATGGGGCGGGGCGGTGCACGAGGGCGGCGTCATGCTGCTGCTGTTGTTGCCGGTGCCCTATGTCGATGCCTCGGCCGCGGCCGTGTTCCGGGGCAAGTGGAGCCGTGTCGTCGTCGGCGCCGCCGGGATGATGACGGAGATCCTGCTGGCCGCGCTGGCGCTGCCCATCTGGTTGGCGTGCGAGCCCGGCATCGTGCGCTCGGTGGCCTACGCGGTGATGGTGACGGCGGGGATCGGCACCGTGCTGTTCAACGCCAACCCGCTGATGCGGCTCGACGGCTATTACATCCTGAGTGACCTGATCGAGATGCCCAACCTTGCGCAGCGCTCTGCGGACTTCTGGCGCTGGCTGCTGGCGCGCCACCTGTTCGGCCTGCCGCGGCCGCGGCCGTCCGTTGCCGGCACCGAGATCGCCTGGTGCCTTGTCTACCTGCCGTTGTCGCAGCTCTACCGCTTGCTGGTGCTGTTCGGGATCGGCGTGTTCATCTCGCGGCGGTTCTTTGAGATCGGCGTCGCCATCACGGTCTGGGGCCTGTCGACGCTGCTGCTCGTTCCGGTCCTGAAGGGGATCTGGCACGTATTGACGGCGCCGGAGCTGGAGGATCGGCGTGCGCGCGCCGTGCTGGCCTGCACCGTGGCTGCCGTCGCCCTGGCGGGCGTGCTGGTCGGGGTGCCGTTCCCGCAGACGAGTGCGGCAGAAGGCGTGGTCTGGCTGCCGGATGCCAGCATCGTGCGCGCCGGCGGCGACGGGGTCGTGCAGGTGCTGTCGGTCCGGCCTGGTACCCAGGTGCTGCGCGGCCAAGTCCTTGCCGTGCTGGCCGATCCTGACCTTGCAGGGTCGGTGCCGCTGCTGGATGCCGAGCTCGACGGCCTGCGGGCGCGGCTGGAGGCGCAGAGCGTCGATGCGCCAACGCAGGCCGCGGTGACGCGCGAGGAGCTGCGCATCCGTGCCGCCGATCGCGCGCTGGCCGGCGAGCGGCTGGCACGCCTGACCGTGCGCGCCGAAGCCGACGGGATGCTCGTGATGCCCCGAGCTGACGACCTGCCGGGTCGCTTCGTGCATCGCGGCGACGTGCTGGGCTTTGTCACCCCGGCCGACGGGCGCTTAATCCGGGTGGTGGTTGGGCAGGCCGACATCGACCTGGTCCGCCATCACCTGCAGGCGGTGAGGGTGCTGATGCCGGGCGCGCCGCCGATGCCGCGCGCGGCACGCCTGCTGCGTGTCCAGCCGGGTGGCACCGAGAGGTTGCCGAGCGTCGCACTCGGCACGGCCGGCGGAGGCGCCCTAGCGACCGATCCGAGCGACCCGGACCGCACGCTCACCTTGCGGCGCACCTTCCAGGTCGATCTAGAACTGGCCGCCGCCGATCCAGCTCCAATGTTCGGCCAGCGCGTGCGCGTGCGGTTCGATCACGGCGCCCATCCGCTGGGCGCCGTGCTCTATCGCCGGCTGAGGCAGTTGGTGCTGTCGCGTTTCAATGCCTGAGCGGCGGCTCTCAGGCTCCTACCCGCAGCGATCCGAGGTCGAGGTCGGCGCGCTCGACCGCGCCTGCATCGGCGCCGCGGCACGGATCGCGTCCCTGCTCGGCCACGTCGGCGATCGGCCCCTTGCCGTCGATCGGCTCGCCAAGCGGAT
>CAXTOD010000003.1:0-2963 GCA_964245705.1 uncultured Acetobacteraceae bacterium | reverse complement strand
GGATGTTGTAGTAGAACGGCCGATCGAGCGTGATGGGCCGCAGGTCAAATGCGAGCTGCAACGGGCTGACCTCGCCGCGCAGCACCGGCCCGGCCTCGTCGGCGACCGCGTCCTGCGACCCGGTGCTGGTCTCCACCTCGCCGCTGGTGAAGTCCACCGGCGGCAGATCGTTGTAGAT
This sequence comes from uncultured Acetobacteraceae bacterium, assembly GCA_964245705.1. Lineage (GTDB taxonomy): Bacteria > Pseudomonadota > Alphaproteobacteria > Acetobacterales > Acetobacteraceae > Lichenicola. The sequence goes on along the minus strand of CAXTOD010000003.1, from coordinate 2,785 downwards.
GTTGGCGCGCGCGGCGGCGACCGCTGGGCTTGACGATGATGGGTTGCGGGCGGCGCTGCAGGCGCTTCGCGCGCCGCTGGCGGGCGGCCGCTTCCGGCCGGAACCGGTCGAGGCCGGGCTGGCGCTTCTTTCCGAGGTGTCGCGCCGGTTGACCGGCCTGCAGCCGCACGCGGTGCAGCTGATGGGCGCGCTGGCGCTGGTGGACGGTTGCTTCGCGGAGATGCAGACCGGCGAGGGCAAGACGCTTGTGGCGGCGCTGGTGGCGGCGCTGGCTGGCTTGTCCGGGGTGCCGGTCCACGTGGTGACCGTCAACGACTACCTGGCGCAGCGCGATGCGGATCTCGCACGGCCGATGCTCCAGTTCGCCGGCCTGACCGTCGCTGCCGTGCTGCACGAGCATGACGTCGCGGAACGGCGCGTCGGCTATCGCTGCGACGTCACCTTCGTCGCGAACAAGGAGGTTGCATTTGACTACCTTCGCGACCGTGTCGCGCTCCGCTCGCGCGGTCCCGGTACTGCTCGCGCGGTGCCGGCGCCTGTCGTGCCGATCCTGCGCGGGCTGCACCTCGCCATCATCGACGAGGCGGACAGTATCCTGATTGACGAGGCGCGCACGCCGCTGATCCTGTCGGAGCCCGCCGCAGCGCCCGCGGATGACGGCGGGACGCGGCTGGCGATGGCAGCGGCAGGGCAGCTGGTCGAGCACGACCATTACACGCTCGAGCCGCATCGGCGGCAGGTGAGCCTCACTGAGGCGGGGCGGCGCTGCCTCGATCGCATCCTCGTCGCCACCGGGATCGACCAGGGGATGGCCGGGCCGTGGCGCGCCCGGCAGGCGCGCGAGGAGATGGTGCGGACGGCGCTGGCAGCCCGCCATCTCTACTGGCGGGACCGGGACTACGTGGTGGTCGAGGGCAGGGTCCGGATCGTCGACGAACACACCGGACGGATCGCCGAGGGACGGAGCTGGCAGAACGGACTGCAGCAGATGATCGAGGCGATCGAGGGCGTTCCGCCGAGCCCGGACGTGGTGACCAGGACCAGCATCACCTACCAAAGCTTCTTCAACCGCTACCGTCGCCTGGCCGGCTTGTCCGGCACCTTGCGCGAGGTCGCCGTCGAGGCCCGCATCGTCTACGGCCATGTGACCGCCCGGATTCCCACCCATAAACCATCGCGCCGCCGTGAGCTGGGTCTGCGCCTGCTGCCGTCGGACGAGCTGAAACGGCATGCGGTGGTCGCGGCTGCGTCGGCAATGGTTGAGATCGGCCGACCGGTACTGATTGGCACCCGGTCGGTCGCCGCGTCCGAGCGACTGTCCTGCTGTCTGGCGGTGGCCGGTCTCGCACATGTCGTGCTGAACGCGCTGCACGACGCCGACGAAGCGGCGATCGTTGCGAAGGCCGGGCAGGGCGGGTGCATCACGGTCGCCACCAGCATGGCCGGTCGCGGCACCGACATCAGGCTCGACGCCTCAGCACGGCGTCTTGGGGGCCTGCATGTCATCCTGACCGAGCTGCACGAGTCGTCTCGGGTGGATCGGCAGCTTATCGGCCGCGGCGGACGACAGGGCGATCCCGGGACGTTCGAGACGATCCTTTCGCTTGAGGACGAGTTGCTTCAAGACCATGCAGGACTATGGGTCGCCGGGATGCAGATGCTGAGCGGGGTCTGGGGCCGGCTGCCGCGCCGTGCCGCGCGTTGGCTGATATGGCGCGCGCAGTTAGCCGCGAGCCGGCGGCACCGACGTGAACGGGTCCAGCTTGCGCGGGCCCACGAGCGTCAGGAACAGATGCTCTCGTTCGCCGGGGACGGGTGACGTCTTAATGGCTCCGCCTCTAGATATATGGAGATCAAGCGGTCATGCGCGGGCGCACGCCGGCAAGGTAGGACCCCAGCGGGTGTTGGCGGCCTTGGCCTAGCGGGCATAGGCGTCGGCGGCGCGACGCGCGGTGGCGAGCGAGCCGTCGTTCGCCGGCACCACCGCGTCGGCGGCGTCGTCGAACCAAGCGCGGATCAAGGCCTGGCGGATGGCCGAGTGGGGCCGGCCGGATGTCGACCCCGACCTGCGGCTCGAGGTTCAGGAGCCTCCGTGGGTTGGCTTCGTCCGGGCGCAGGTCCAGGTCGGCTTGGGGCACAGGGTCTCTCCTCGCCATCCAGAGCCGTGGGCTTGGCTGCCGATCCTGCCCGTTTTCCGTATGCCCGACAATTGCATTTACCGGGCATAGGGAGATGAGGAGAGAAACCAGTCGGTGCAGCCGGAAGTCGGCAGAAAGGCGTTCCGAAACAATGGGTTGCGATGCCACACGGATGCAAGCGCGGTTTGTAAACCGAAACGGCATTCTGTTAAACGCAAAAGCACGGTTGCCGCCTTGTTCGGAGGTCGCCAGACTGCCGATGCCGATCAACCCTCTATCCTGTCCATGCCGGCGCGATGCCGCAGGAGGCCGACCTGTCCGCCTTGCCCGTGATCCGCTCGGATGATCCGGACCCGGCGACCGGTCCTGCTGCCGGAGCGGGCGCGGCGGCCTGCACGACCAATTTGGAAACGCGCCGGGTCTACGCCGGGGCCTGGCAGGCCTTCCTCGCCTGGTGCACCAGCCAGGGCGAAGCGCCGGTCCTGCCCGTGCCGCCGGAGCGGGTGGTCGCCTACGTCGACAGCCTGCCGCCGTCGCTTGGGCCGGCCGGCCTGAAGCTGCGCATGTCGGCGATCGCGAAGCACCACGCGGAACGAAGCGTGGCGTCGCCGACCGCCCATGCCGCGGTGCGGGCCGCACTCCGCCGG
>CAXTOD010000002.1:0-47428 GCA_964245705.1 uncultured Acetobacteraceae bacterium | reverse complement strand
ACGTCGTGAGACAGTTCGGTCCCTATCTGCCGTGGGTGTTGGAGACTTGAGAGGAGCTGTCCCTAGTACGAGAGGACCGGGATGGACGCACCTCTGGTGCACCGGTTGTCGCGCCAGCGGCACCGCCGGGTAGCTACGTGCGGACGAGATAACCGCTGAAAGCATCTAAGCGGGAAACTTACCTCAAAACCAGGTCTCCCAGGACGCAAGTCCGGAAGGGCCGTGATAGACCATCACGTCGATAGGCCAGGTGTATACGGGCGGTGACGCCCTCAGCTAACTGGTCCTAATCGCCCAACAGGCTCAATCACAGCAGGGACGCCGGCAACGGTGTTCCCGAAACCACATGCATAGAAATCATCCACAGCACGGCCCGTGCCGGCACGCCCGGACATGCACACGCAACACCACGCGCCCTACGCATCAACCCACACGTCCAGCACACCCCTCAACCAGGGAACACGGTGCCTTGGACGACCTGGTGGCCATGGCGGGGAATGATCCACCCGATCCCATCCCGAACTCGGCCGTGAAAACCCCCAGCGCCCATGATACTGCGGCTCAAGCCGCGGGAAAGTCGGTCGCCGCCAGGTCTTCCAAGGCACCCCAACACCACAGCAAAACCAAACGCGCAGGAACCACCCGCCACCCAGGCAACCTGCACACAAACCATCACCCACGCGGGGTGGAGCAGCCCGGTAGCTCGTCAGGCTCATAACCTGAAGGTCACAGGTTCAAATCCTGTCCCCGCAAACCAGCTAACTTGCAATGCAAGACATGAGGCCTCCGTGGAAACGCGGAGGCCTGCGTCCTGTCCGGAAAGGGAGCAGCCGGACAGCCCAACGGCAGCGGGTCACATCGGGATCTCCGTCCCGTCCTGACCCCAGCGGACGTGGAAAGAGCCAGGACGGTCGGTTCGCCTGTAGGTATGCGACCCGAAATAGTCCCGCAGTCCCTGCAGCAGGTTTGCCGGTCCTCGCGCCCGCCTCAGCCCGTCGAAATACGCGAGCGAGGACGCGAAGGCCGGTACCGCCACTCCCGTCTCGGTCGCCAGCATCACCACGTCCCGCCAGGCCGGCTCCGCCTTCTGCACCGCCGCCGTGAAGTAGGACTGCAGGAGAAGGCTCGGCGCGTCCGCTTCGCGCTCGTAGCCTTCGCGGATCCGGTCGAGGAACGCCGCGCGGATGATGCAGCCGCCCCGCCAGATCGTCGCGATGGTGCCGAGATGGAGCTTCCAGCCATAGGTCTCGGACGCGACCGCGAGCTGCTCGAAGCCCTGGGCATAGGCGACGATCTTGGACGCGTAGAGGGCGTCGCGGATCTTGTCGATCTCCGGCCGGCCGGCCGTTCTCGTGCCGCCGTGGATGCCGCCCAGCGCCTGCTCCGCCACCTGGCGCTGCTTCGGCCGACCCGACAGCGCGCGGCCATAGACAGCTTCCGTGATCGCGGTGATCGGCACGCCGAGCTCGAGCGCCGACTGCGCGGTCCAGCGCCCGGTGCCCTTCTGCTCCGCCTCGTCGACGATCTTGTCGACCAGCGCTCCTTCGCCCGACGGGTCCTGCTTGCGGAGCACGGACGCCGTGATCTCGATCAGGTAGCTGTCGAGGTCGCCCGACTTCCAGTCGGCGAAGATGTCGCCGATCTCGCCGGCGCTCTTGCCATACACGGTGCGGAGCAGGTCGTAGGCTTCCGCGATCAGCTGCATGTCGGCATACTCGATGCCGTTGTGCACCATCTTGACGTAGTGGCCGGCGCCGTCGGGGCCCATCAGGGCGCAGCAGGGCGTGCCGTCCACCGACACCGCCATCCTGGTGAACATCGGCGCGACCCGTTCCCAGGCCTCCGGCCTGCCGCCGGGCATCATCGAGGGCCCGAGCAGCGCGCCTTCCTCGCCGCCCGACACGCCCATGCCCACGAAGTGGAGCCCTGCCTCGGACACTTTGGCTTCCCGGCGCCTGGTGTCCTCGAACAGGGCGTTGCCGCCGTCCACCAGGATGTCGCCGGGCTCCATCAGGGGCAGGAGCTCGTCGATCACCGCGTCGGTGGGCGCGCCGGCCTTGACCATGATCAGCACGACGCGGGGCTTCGCCAGCTTCGAGATGAAGTCGGCCGAGTCCGTCGAGCCGACGAAATGTCCCTCCGACCCGAACTCGGCGAGGAGCTGGTCGGTGCGTGCCTGCGTCCGGTTGTGCACCGCGACGCGGAACCCGTTCCGGGCGGCGTTCCGCGCGAGGTTTGCCCCCATCGTCGCGAGGCCGGTCACTCCGAGATCCGCCAGTTCCACGATTACCTCTCTTCGGCGCCCAAAGCGCACGCCAAAGGACGTTTTGAGGCGTTATCGTGACGGCAGCGAATTGTCGTCGACAGGCCTCGGACAGTACATCTGGGATCGATCATACAACCTGGTCCAATACAAGCAAGCTGTCGGCCGCCGCTGGTCGGGCGTCATCTTGCATCGTCGCCCGGGAGCATCGTCCGGCCTGTCCGGACGACACAAGCCGCGGCGGTGCCGACCCGGGCGCCGGGCCTGGCGGCGGCCAGCGCGGAGCCGGCCGCGGACACGGCGCGGTTCCTCCCGTTGTTGCAACAGATAAAGGACCGATCGGCACGACCGATGACAAGCGGTGCCGCGGCCAGATTTTCATCCGCATGCGCCAGCGAGTTGCGCCCTGTCAGGCACAAGTCGACCGGGGGAGGGTCGATTGCCCTACATCTTGGTTCGGGACGGTTTGGGTTTGGCGGCCGCGGGCTGTCCCTCCGGCGGCCAGAGTGTCGATCCAGTTTACAATTCAGGGACACAGCTCTGCCGAGAAGCGGTTTTTGGGAAATTTTCCGTCTTCTGCAACCGTCCGGTCCATGCAGGATGGGCGGGTCGGAAGGGAAGATCATGAAGCACACCATCATCGTCACGCTGGCGCTCGGGGCGGGCCTGGCCTCGGCTGTCATTGCCCCTGCGGCACACGCCACGTCCTATGACGTGCAGGTGTCCACCGACGCCACGAACGGCACCCCCTTCAACGCGGTGAAGGGGGCCGAGCCGCTCAACGGCGCGGGTCCGGGTGCTGCGTTCGTGACGGCGGAGTTCACCTACACCGGCCCGCTGTCCTTCGACACGCAGGGTCCCAACGACCTGAACGGCGCCTTCGGCTTCTCGGCTGCCAACATCTCGAACTACAACCCCAGCAGCCAGAGGACCTTCAGCTACGGCGGCACCCAGGTCGCCGACTTCAGCACGGTCAACAGCTTCCTGAACTCAAGCGCAAGCGATGCCGGGTATGGCTATGGCTCGCTGTACCAGATCACCCTCGGCCAGCTGTCCGCCGGCACTGTGCTGACCATCACCCATGACGACGGCTACAGTCTCTATCTGAACCAGACCGCCATCGACACCGCCAACTCCGCGCCGACCGTTGCCGAAACGAACACGGACGTGATCGCCAGCGCGGGCAGCTACGTCCTGTATTACGCCCGCGAGAACGGCGCCCCGTCGGTGCTGGACGTTGCCGTGCCGGAGCCTGCCTCGGTGGCCCTGCTCGGTTCCTTCCTGCTTGGCTTCGGCCTGGTCGCTCGTCGCAGGCGCCGCTGACGCACCAACACGACGTGTCGGGCCGCCCGGATCCGCGGGCGGTCCGTCAGATCCTGCAGGCTTGCACCCGGTCATCAGGGCGGCGGTGTCCCGGTGGCGAGGCTGCGGCGCAGGCGCGCGATGGCGCCGGGCAGGCCGCGCACGGTCAGCACGCGGCCGGTCTCGTCATGCGCTTCCCGTAGCACCCGCGCGCTCTCGTACACCTCGCCGATCAGCCCCTGCCGGGCGTAGGGAAGCACCAGCACGTCCTCCACCATCGCCTGCTCGAAGAAGGTGACGATGGTGTCGCGCAGCGCGGCCACGTCCGTGGGCGTGTGGGCGGAGAGCAGGAGCGCGTCCGGGTGCTTCTCCAGCAGGGCGGCGCGGCCGGCATCGTCCACGCGGTCGAGCTTGTTCAACACCAGGCGCGACGGCACCGAGTCGGCGCCGATCTCGCGCAGCACGCTGCGGCTCACCTCCAGTTGCGCCTCGTGGGTCGGGTCCGAGGCGTCGACCACGTAGAGCAGCAGCGAGGCGTCCAGCGCTTCCGCCAGGGTCGAGCGGAACGAGGCCACCAGGTCGTGCGGCAGCTGCTTGATGAAGCCGACCGTGTCGGACACCAGAACGCGCGGCCGGGTTTCCGGCTGGAGGGTGCGGACGGTGGTGTCGAGGGTCGCGAACAGCTTGTCCTCGACCAGCACCTGGCTGCCGGTCAGCGCCCGCATCAGGGAGGACTTGCCGGCGTTGGTGTAGCCGACCAGCGCCACGCGCAGCTGGTCGCGCCGGGCGGTCCGGCGTCCGTCGGCGTCGCGCTGCACCGCGTCCAGCTGGTCCTTGAGCTCGGACAGGCGATCGCGGATCTTGCGCCGGTCGAGCGCCAGGGCGGTGTCGCCGGCGCCGCGGCCCTGCTGCCGCCCGCCGCCGGACGAGGACTCGCGCAGGCGCGGGGCGACGTAACGCAGCCGCGCCATCTCCACCTGCAGCTTCGCCTCGCGCGTGTTGGCGTGGCGGTGGAAAATCTCGACGATGACGCCGGTGCGGTCCAGCACCTGTGCGCCGGTGGCGCGCTCCAGGTTGCGGATCTGGCTCGGCGAGAGCTCGTGGTCGACCACGACGATGCCGGGCCGGGACACCGCGTCCGGGTCTGGCTCGGGGGACGCCGGCGCTGCCGCGGCAGTCTCGAAGCGCTGCCGGGCCTTGGAGCGCGGCGGGGGTGCCATCGAGCCGACCACGCCGGTGCCGCCGGTCAGGGCCGCCAGCTCGGCCAGCTTGCCGCTGCCGAGCAGGGCGCCGGTCCCGGTGCCGTCGCGCTTCTGCGACACCGTGCCGGCCACCGCGTAGCCCAGCGTCCTCACCAGGCGGCCCAACTCCTCGAGGCTCGCGTCGTGCGCGGCGTCGTCGACCTCCGGCAACTGGATGCCGACCAGAACAGCGCGCGGGATCGGGAGCCTAGTTTCCATGGGCGGTGCTTGTAGCACAGAAGCGCCGGGTTCCAGGCGAGGGGGTGGCGTCCGGAAGGTCAAGGGTCGGCTGGCCGGTCCGACCCGGAGCGGGCGGCGTTGGCAGGACGCCCTTGCTGCCCCGGGTTGTGCGAGAACATCCGATCGGGGTCGTGCGGAAACGGTTGCGGGTCAGTCCGAACGGCGATCGAGCAGCGCCGGCAGCAGACGCCTCGCCTGATCCGTGGTGCCGGGACGCGCCATCTCCAGGATCGTGATCCCTTCCATGATCGAGAGCACCGCCACCGCCTTCGCCTCGTTGTCCGGCGACGGCAGCAACCGGCCGGTAATCCAGTCGAGCCAGGCCTCGACGGTCCTGCCTGCGACCTCGCGATACGGCGCCTCGCCGCGGGCCGCCCGCACGATCACGTCCGTCCAGATCCTCATGAACGGCGCCGTCGCTGGGTCGATGCCGGCCTGCATCATGTCGTCGAGGAACCTGCCGGCACTTTCCGGAGCACCCGCGGCCGCCTTGTCCTGAAGCAGCGCCATCCGTCCGGAGATGGACGCGAGCACGGCGCGCACGAGCGCGTCCTTGGTTCCGAAATGGTAGAGCAGCATGCGTCCGCTGGTGGACAGGCGCGCCGCCAGCCCGCGGAGGGCGAGCGCGTCCAGGCCGTTCTCGAGCACGATCGTGGCGATCGCTTCGACCAGCTCGGCGCGCCGGGCGGAGTCGTTCGGCGGCATCGTGGTTTCCTGTAGCAGCTGTTACGGCGTGCTGCTATGTAACGGGTGTTACGCAAGAGGAGGCCCGACATGCTCGACACGCGACGGCTGGTGGTCCTGTGCGCCAGCGGTGCGCTGTTCTGGCTCGCCGACGTGTCCTGGATCCGGTTCGTGCCGGTGTTCGTCATCGATCCGGTCTGGGGCGATGTCGGCTTCCTGCTCAGCATTCCCCTCGGTTGGATGTGCGTCCGCTTCTGCCAGCGTCAGGCCCGCCTCGACGGGGTGCAGCTCGTTCCCGGGGTGACGCTCCTGGTCGTGGTGGCGGCGCTGTTTCACGCCGTGGCGCTCCGCTGGGCTCCGTTCCTTTATGGTGGTGACCACGCTGGTCGCCTTGGAAGCGCGTGGCTGCTCTGGATCTACGGGCTGATCCTCGGCTCCGCCCTGCTGATGGCCAGGACGGAACGGGCGCGGCTGGTTCACGCCACGGTGACCTGAGCCGGGCGCAGCGCCCGCGCGTCGTCAATCTTTCCCATTCGGGCGTGGCCAAGCCGACGACCTTCGGCGCGGCATCGGATGCACCGAGCCTTTGAAAAGGCGAGCCCGCAACGCATGCTGGGCGTGCTAGGCCTGTCGGGGCGGGCATTCCGTTGCCCTGGAGGTACACGGGCAGCCAGGACCGGCCGTGGTGATACGGTCGAGCCGGTGACGGCCGGCTCCGTCCGTCGAGTTTTCAGAAAACGGGCGATTCGCAAGACTCTGCAACAGCCACCATTAGCTGGCCATCCGGGAAGACAGTCATGACTTGTGCCTCTGCATTCTGGATGCCGCTCGGTATCCTGCTGATAGCCGTTCTTCCGGTCGCGCCGTGCCTTGCGCAGGCCGACACGACCAGCATCGGGCGTAGCGCAGCAGCCAACGAGCTGGGCGTGCTCGAGTACTGCCAGGCGCGAGGGCAGGGCGACGGCAGCGCGATCGCGGCGCAGAAGAGCGCCATCTTGCGGTTTCCGGCCGACTCCGGCTCGACCGACGACGCCGAGGCTCTCGGCAAGCAAGGGGTGCTGCTGGGCGCCGACGGAAACAACGTGCCGATGTCCGAGCTGGCGTCGCGCGGCAACACGACGGAATCCGCCCTCTGCAGGCGTATGGCGGCCGACATCAAGCGGGCCGCGGCGTCCGGCCCGGCCATGTCGATGCCAGGCCCTGTTCCGCACTGACCGAACTCGGCGCGACGACGAGGAGCGGGGTCGGGCCTTGTTGGTACGATGCGGCTGTGCCGGGCGAACCACACGTAGCGAGTCGCCGCGGTTCGTTCGGGGTTCTGGTCCAGGATGAAGACCGTGACCGGCATGGCGTAACGCTCGGCAGCTGGTTCGGGCGGAGGGCGAAGCGGCAGGACGCCGGCCAGCCATGCTCCGCCTCCGTCCCGTCCTCGGAGGCCAGCTTGCGCCCGTTCTGCCACGCCGTGGTTGTGGGCGGACCGCACCTGCTGGCCCTGAGCAGGCCGTCGGCTGGTTCCAGGCTTGGTTCAACGAGGTCGACATCCCGGGAAAGGTGTCGGCTCGGGTGGGTCATCAGCGCCAGGGTCGTGAACGGGCCGCGAGCGCCAGATTTCCCGACGTTGATGAGGAGCCAGACGGCCCCTTTGCCAACTTCATCCGGAGCGAGCTGGGTCAGCACCGCACGCTGAATGCCAAAACCTGTCATGAGGCATCCGGTGTCTGCAGCTCGGGGCCGGCCGAAGTGGACAGCGCTGCCTCAGGGACCGGAACAGTCGGTTTTCAGCGAAGCATAGTTCTTCTTACGGAACGGGATCACGTCGTACAACAATACATTGTCGAACAGAAAGCCATAGAGGACGATTCAATGTAATATTCGACGCCACCAATGCTGCCGTCTGCACAAAAGTCCCGCCCTGGACCGCGCGCTTGACTCGCAGTGGCACGACCCAACCGGCTTGAAACGTAAAAATCTTGTCAAAAGGCGATAAAGTTTTCTTGTACGGGGCCTAACGCTTTGTTAGCGTTTGGTGTCGCCCCATCAGGATGTGGACCCATCAGAATGCCACGCGCACTCCCCTGGACGTCGGATCAAGACGCCTCGTTGACGGCACTTCTCGACCAACGTGGATCAACCTTGCGGAAGGCCGCACAGCAACTCGGTGTCAGCCGAAGCTTCGCGCAACGCCGCGCCAAGCTGCTGCACAAGCAGAGCGTTCGGTCGATCTGCACCCGCGATCGCGAGGATGCCGGATCGGCCCCGTTGCCGGCCGGCCACCCGATCACCTGGAGCGCCATCAGCTGCCTTCGGGCGGAAGACATGTGTCGACCGGCTTGCCGATGAGGGCAGCAGCCGACGGATGGCTGCGCAACCCTGCCAGCGGCAGCATCTCCATACCTTGTGACGTCTTGATCCAGGACTGACGATGAACATTGACTGCAGGGCCAACATGGTGCCGGTCGACGCGACGGTATCGCGAGTGATGACATCCGTCATGCTTGGAGGCGAGCGGGCTCCACGGGAGCGGCTCGGCAAGGGGCAGGAGATACGGGTCAGGGACGAGGTCCAGCAGGTCGTCAGCGGCCTGACGACGCTGGCCAAGACCGGTGACATCGACCAGGCGCAATCGTCAGCCGCGGAACGGTGGTATCGCGACTACGTCATGGGCGTGGTGGGAGCGCGCGATCCGGAAGCACGCCGCTCCGGCAAGGCGCCGGACCTCCACGCGGCGATGCTGGCGCGAACGGCGGCGGTCGGACGGTGCCGCGCCGTCCGGCAGGGACTCGGCTTGTGTGGCGAGATCCGGTTGAAGCTGCTGCTGATCGACGAGCTTTCGTTTTCCGCCATTGCGGCAAAGCTGCTTCCGGGTGACGTCAACGGCCGGAAGAAGATCGCGGCGCAGGTGTCGTTCCTTCTCGAACAACTGTCGGAGTTGTACGTGGAACTGGACCGGCAGCGGGCACGGGTTGTGAAAGCGGCAAGCCCGGCCTGATCCTTTCCGTCATCGTCCTCGGATCATCCAGAGGCGGCGTGCGGCATGCACGCCGCCTTCGCTTTTTCCAGCCTACTACTGTTACGGTTAAATAACGGTTGACGCTGGATCCAGGTCGGGCTATAAGTTTCATATACTGAAGTTGTTGCGCCCGCCGGGGAAACCCGGCGGGTTTTGTTTTACCCAAAACGATAGGTGACCGCCATGTTCACGAACTCTGCCCAGATCGTGTCCGGAGACGTGGTTGCTTGTGGAGCCTCGGTGTACGTCGTGCAGGAGATGGCCGAAGAGGAGCTCACCCTGCTGCGCATGGAAAGCCAGTGCGACGTGCGGCATCGTGCCGACGTCGTGCCCGAGCACTGGTCCGACCTGGCGCTGAGCGGCCTGCCCTTGCAGGACGTCGTGATCCGCTGCGTGCCGATCAAGCGCTACGGGACGGCGAACCTGACCAAGCTCGGTGCCCTGCCGGAAACGCTGCGGAAGCGGATTGTGACGGCGCTCAAGCGCGAGGCGATGGTGCGCCGGTTCGAGGACTCGCCGTCGGTCCGCAGCAACCTGCTGGTCTCGACGGCCTCGTGCGGACGGCGCATCGGCGCCGTGCGATACGCTTGAGGTCGCGGATGACCGACGCCCACCACGACCGCGCGGACGAGAACGGGAGCAAGGGCGCATCCAGCAGCAGGACGGCCCGGCAACGCTTCCTGTTCATGCTGAGCAAGACCGGCAACGCGTCGAAGGCCTGCCAGACCAGCGGCCTGACCAGGCGGCAGGTCATGACGCTGCGCGACGGCGATCCGGCATTCGGTCAGGCCTATGACGACGCGATGAACGAGGCTGCCGATCTTCTGGAAGCGGAAGCCTGGCGGCGGGCACTGGAAGGCACGACGCAGCCGGTGCTCAAGGGCGGCCGGCCGGTCGTGAACCCGGCGACCGGGGAAATGGTCGTCGTGCGGCGCTACAGCGACCCGCTCCTGATGCTGCTGCTGCGTGGCTGCAGGCCGGAGAAGTTCCAGATGCATGGCAGGATGTCGATGCCGGCCGATCCGATGATCGGCATCAGGGAGATCGCGATCGATAATGATCCTCCCCGCGCCGAAGTCGAAGACGAGCCTTCCTGACAGCCGGCCGGCCCTGACGCCGGCGCAATGGAGCATCTACGAGGCCGGCTGGACAGGGCCGGCCCGGTTCCGGGTCGCGGTGTGCGGCCGTCGCTTCGGCAAGGCATTGGGCCTGGACACCAGGCTGCCGTCTCCGGACGGCTGGACCACGATGGGCTCGGTGCGGGAAGGCACGCGGCTGTTCGATGAGGCCGGGCAGGTCTGCACGGTGACGTTCGCCACCGAGGTCATGCTCGGACGCCCCTGCAACATGGTCTCGTTCGTGGACGGCCCTTCGGTCGTTGCCGACGACGAGCACCTTTGGCAGGTGCATGACGAGGCTGTCGGCGCGTCGGCCCTTCTGACGACGCTGGAGCTGCGGCAGGGTCTGGCGGACGGGCGGGCCTACCGCATTGCGAGCTGCCGACCCCTGGCGGTCGGTCTCGCCAGGCGCAGGCAGCTGCTTCGGAAGTTGTGCAGGCGATACGGGCATCGGCGGCAGGACGGGTGGTGCATCGACAGCACCGGCTGGCGCGCTGCCGTGGTGCAATCGCTGTGCGCAGCACTCGGGCTGGTGTCGCGACAGGTCGTCTTGGCTGGACGCATCACGGTGTGCTGGCAGCCGGGCCGGCGTCATCGCTGGCATCGGATCAGAACGATTGCGGTTGTTCCGAGCCGTGGCGTGCGGTGCATCCAGGTGGACAGTCCGTCGCGGCTGTTCCTGTGCAGCGAGGCGCTGATACCCACGCACAACACCTTCCTCATGGCGGAGGAACTGCGTCGGGCGGCGCGGCTGGCGGTACGGCGCAACATCGGGATCGAGAACGAGATCTGGTACGGCGCGCCGACCTTCCTGCAGGCCAAGCGGGTGATGTGGGGGCGGGTGAAGCGGGCGATCCCGCGCAGCTGGGTGTCCGGCCGGCCGAACGAGACGACGTGCAGCCTGCGGCTGCTGTCGGGCCACGTCATCCGGCTGGTCGGGCTCGACGCGTCGGAGAACCTGCGCGGGTCGGGCTTGTGGTTCTTCGGTGGCGACGAGTGGGCCGATTGCCGGCCGAGCGCCTGGCGGGAGGTGATACGGCCGATGCTGTCGACGGCGCGCGGCCATGCGCTGTTCATCGGCACGCCGAAGGGCTTCGACCATTTCCGTGACGCCTACCTGCTCGGGCAGCCGGGTGGTGACCCGAGCTACCGGTCGTTCCTGTTCACCACCGCGGATGGCGGCAACGTGCCGCCGGAGGAGCTGGAGGCGGCGCGGCGGGAGCTCGACCTGCGCACCTGGCAGCAGGAGTACTGCGCCAGCTTCGAGACCTATGCGGGCCGCGTCGTCTACGCCTTCAACCGTGCCGAGAACGTCAAGCGTTCCGGGCACGACCCGACCAGGCCGTTGCATGTGGGGATGGACTTCAACGTCAACCCCATGTCCGCGACGATCTGGCAGGAGCAGGGCGAAACGACGCGGCAGATCGACGAGATCGTGCTGCCGACGTCGAACACCGACGAGATGGCAGACGAGATCGCGCGGCGCTACGGACGCGAAGGGTTCGAGCCGGGCCGCCGGGAGGTCGGGCACATCACGATGTATCCGGACCCGGCCGGCGCGCAGCGGCGCAGCTCGGCCGGCGGCCGCACCGACATCGGCATCCTGCGCGAGAAGGGGTTCGTGGTGTGCGCGTCGCGGTCGCATCCGCCGGTGCGCGACCGGATGAACGTGATGAACAGGCAGTTCCGGACCGCGGACGGGCAGGTGCTGGCGACGGTGGACCCGCGCTGCGTCCGCTCGATCGAGGCGTACGAGCGCCTGGTGTTCAGGGAGGGCAGCGGGGAGCCCGACAAGACGCAAGGCTTCGATCATCTCGTGGATGCGAGCGGATACTACCTGTTCGGACGTCAGAACAGGACGTCCTCCGCCAGCACCAGCAGCTTCATGGAGCGGTGACCGCATGGATTGGCTGTCGTTGCAGGCACACATGCCGCGTGACGCGACGATGTCGCGGCGGAGCTTCCGTCTGGGCGCGCTGGAGGCCGTGCTGGAAGGGCGGCAGTACGACTCGCTGCTCTACCCGTTCTCGAAGGAGCGCAGCGAGTCCGGCGAGTACATCCCGCTCGACCAGCGCCGGCCGTCGGTGCGGACGGGCCTGTGCCGCGTGGTGGTGGAGGATTCCGTGTCCCTGCTGTTCAGCGAAGGGCACTGGCCGTCGATCCGCGCCGCCGACGAGCGCACCGCCAGCGTGCTGTCGCAGGTGGTGAGCGAGTGCCGGCTCAACGAGACCATGCTGGAAGCGGCGACCAGGGGCGCGGTCGGCTCGGTCGCTATCCAGCTGCGCGTGGTCAAGAGCAGGCCGTTCTTCGAGGTGCTGTCGACGAAGTTCCTGTCGCCGGCGTGGCGGCGGGATGATCCGCGCGAGCTGGACAGCGTCACCGAGTGCTACAAGGTGAGCGACCACGACCTCATCGCCCAGGGCTATCCGGTCGATCCCGGTTCCGGTCCGTACTGGTTCAAGCGGGTGTGGGACGACCAGGCCGAGCTGTGGTTCAAGCCGACGCCGATCGGCGAGGATCCGCGTGGCATGGCGGTCGATCCGGAGCGGAGCGTGGTGCACGGGCTGGGCTTCGTGCCGATCGTGTGGATCCGCAACATTTCGGGCAGCGGCGGCCACGATCCGGACGGGCCGGACGGGACCTGCACCTTCGCGGCGGCGATCGACACGGTGATCGAGGCCGACTACCTGCTGTCCCAGGCCGGGCGCGGGCTCAAGTACGGATCCGACCCGACGCTGGTGCTGAAGGATCCATCCGCGGGCCTCGGCGGTGCCGCGACGCAGGTCCGTACCGGCGGTGCCGCGACGGCGCTGACCTTGCCGCCCGAAGGCGATGCCAAGCTGCTGGAGATCAACGGCAACGCCGCCGCGGCCGTGCTGGCGCACGTGAAGGAGCTCCGCGCGATCGCGCTGGAAGCGATGCACGGGAACCGCGCCCACGGCGATCGTCTGGGAGCGGCGCAGAGCGGACGGGCGATCGAGCTGATGTGCCAGGGGCTGATCTGGCTCGCGGACCGGCTGCGCATCTCGTACGGCGAAGGCGGGCTGCTCAACCTGCTGACCATGCTGTGCCGCGCCTCGCAGCGGCTCCGGACCGGTCTCATGGTGGCCGGCGAGCGGCAGCGCGACCTGGATCCTGCTGGCCTGGGGCTGGTGTGGCCGAGCTGGTTCCCGGCGAGCTTCGCCGACCGGCAGGCGCAGGCCAGCAGCGTCGCCACGCTGATCGAGGCCGGGGTGATCGATCGTCAGGCGGCGTTCGCGATCGTGGCCCCGCTGTATGGCCTGGCCGGCCTCCAGCAACCGGACGACGAGGCCGGAGCCGAAGCCTAGAAAGCGCGGGCGAACCGCGCTCCCGTCCGGACGACGCAGCACAAGTTTCCGCCTTCACGGACCCGCACCGTCATGTGACGGGCGTGGGCGAAGGCGTATGGAGAAGGACCTGTCCAGCCTATGGCAGAGCAGAGCCCAGAGATGCTCGATCCGATCGAGGAGCCGCCGCCGGCAGAAGCGAGCGAGCCGCCTCGGGAGATCACCGACTACGAGAAGAAGCTGCGCCGGGAAGTCGCCCGCTACCGCGAGCAGGCGCGGATCGCCCAGAACGAGCGCGAGTCGGCCTGTGCCGCAGCCGCGCGCGACCGGGACGAGGCCGTCGCCGCCGCACGCGAGGAGGCACGCAGCCGCGTGCTGCAGGCCGAGCTGAAGACCCACGCGATCCGGTCCGGCATCGTCGACCTGGACGGGCTTCGCCTGGCCGACACCGGCGCGCTGACCTTCGACGAGAGCGGCGGCGTGCAGGGTGTCGAGGAGGTCATCGAGAGCCTGCGGCAGCGCAAGCCGTACCTGTTCGCGGCCGAGTCTGGGACGGCTCCCACCGTCACCACGGCACAGCTGCAGCGGCCGCCCGCGCCGGCGCAGCCGACCAACGTCGACGCACGCAGCCTGTCGCGTGCGGCGTGGCAGGCCGAGCGGGACCGCCTGCTGGCCTCCTCGCGCTGAGGCTGTCCGGACCGGCCTCGACTGCGCCTTCATCGCACGTCATCAACGAAGGGTAACACCACCGCATGCCGATCCAGAACTTTCCGTCCCAGCTGCAGCCGATCATCCAGCAGGGCTTCCTCGCCCGCGAGTTCCAGGACGGACTCCAGTCTCGCCTGAGCTTCCGCTCCATCGCCGACCGCGAGGTGTTCCCCAACCGCATCGGCGAGACGGTGACCAAGACCCGCAAAGGGCTGAAGTCGCCGGTGACCACGCCCATGGTGCCGAGCGTCAACACCAACTTCGACAACGGCATGACGCCGTCGAGCTGGAGCGTCGAGCAGTACACGCTGACGATCAACCAGTACGGCGACACCATCGACCTGAACATGGTCACCGAGGGCGTCGGCATCGCCAGCCAGTTCCTGGCCAACGCGCGCACCAACGGCGTGCAGGCGATGCAGTCGCTCGACCGGATCGCGCGCAACACGCTGTTCGGCGGTGCTGCCGGCGGCGTCGGCGGCTATCTCGGCGGCAACACGCGGGTCAACACGGCGCTAGGCACCGCCGGCAAGACGATCTTCGTGGATGACGTCCGCGGCTTTCAGAACGTGATGAACAGCTATGGGCAGGTCGTGGCGGTCGCCTCGACCAACGGCATGACGGTCACCGTCGGCAGCAACTCCTACACGCTGGTGTCGAGCACCACGGACGCGGTCAACGTGTCCACGGCACCGAACGGGACCTCCGGCAGCCTCACCTTCTCGACCAACATCAGCGTGTCGGACGGTGCGCTGGCACAGCCGGTGGTGGCGGCGACCGCGCCGCTGGTGCTGCGGCCGAACGGCCGTCTCAGCACTGCGGCGTTGGTGGCACCGACCGGCACCTATGGTGCGGCGAACTACGTGCCGGGCGACACGCTCGGCATCCAGACGGTGCTGTCGGCGGTCGCGGCACTGCGCATGAACAACGTGCCGACGGTGGATGGCTGCTTCCACTGCTATCTCGACGACCAGCAGATGCTGGGCCTGTTCCGCGACGGCGACTTCAAGTACCTGTATCGCGGCGCGTATGGCACCGAAACGTACCAGTCCGGCTCGGTCGTCGAGCTGCTTGGCGTGCGCTTCATTCCGACCACGGAAGCGCCGCAGCAGGTGTCGCTCGGTGCGGGTGCGATCCACCGTGCGATCGTCTGCGGCAAGGGCGCCCTGGTCGAGGGTGACTACGCCGACGCCGGCCATCGCGACATCCCGGATGCGGAAAAGTCGCTGATGGAGCAGGTGGACAGCGTCGTCATGGTGACGCGCGAGCCGCTCGACCGGCTGAAGCAGATCATCGCCCAGTCCTGGTACTGGATCGGCGGCTATGCGCTGCCGACCGACGCGACGGCCAGCACGACCATCATCCCGACCGCGACCAACAGCTACCTCAAGCGCGGCGTGGTGATCGAAAGCCTGTAGCCATCAGCGACGGGAAGGCGCTTCGGCGCCTTTCCGGATGCTGCGCGTCCTGGGGAGGAGCGGATGTCCGGATCGTCTAGCCTCGATACCTCGCCGCTGTCCGAAGCGGAGCGGGTGGATGTACGCCGCTTCTGCGGATATCCGGCCTATGGAGCCGGAAGCTCCGGCTTCCAGTCCTGGCGCTTCTTCGAGGCCTACGGGACGCTCGAGTTCCGGTTGACCAACCTGGCGCCGAGCGAGTTCCAGGTCGTCAGGCAGTACTTGTCGAACCTGTACGCGCTCGAACAGGCAGTCCCGGCTGCAGGCGCCAACCTCGACACCGACCAGGCTGCCGTGTGGAAGCACAACCGGTCCGAAGTGGCTGATCGTATGGGGTTGTTCGACGACTGGTGTCGCCGGCTCGCCTTCTTTCTCGGCGTTCCGATGGGCCCCGGGATCCGGAACGATGCCGCCATCCTCATCTAGTTTCCCGTCCATGCCGGAGGTTATGCGATAAAGATGGCCACATTCTTCAACGGCTGGATCGGCTACGGCAATGCCGTGCAGGCCGGCGTACTGGCGGAGCCGGCAGACGCGGCCTATTTGCGGCGACCGATCGTGCTGGGAGACCTTGACAACGGCATCGTCGCCGACGTCGGGAGCGGGACGGTGGGACCCGCCGGCACGTCGTGGGGATCGATCGGGTTCGCCGCGCTGTTCGACGCGCAGACGGGCGGCAACCTCCTGCTCTGGTTTCCGCTGCCGGTTCCGGTGGTGGTCCAGGCCGGTGGCACCATCACCAGCGGCGGGGGAGGCAACCGGTTCTACTTCCCGGACCTGCAGGGCGGATCGTTCCGCACCCACCTGTGGCCAGCCGGAAGCGTGGTGGCCGGCACGCCGGATGGCCGCCGGGTGACGGCCGGCGTCTCGCTGCAGGTTTCCGCTGCAACCCTTGGTGCGCAGGCTTCGGTGTTCGGCACGGGCGTCGTGATGGCGAACCTGCCCGCCGCACAGCCGGTGGTCGGCACCGGACAGCTCTGGAACAACGGCGGGATCATCTCCATCGCCTGATCGGAAGGCACGCCGTTGCTGCAAGCCATCATCAACCAGAAGGTCGCCTACGGGCTGGCACGCGCCGCATCGATCGTCGGCGTGTCGGAGGCGCTTTATCGACCCACGTCCGCCATGCAGCCGGTTTCGGGAACCCCTTACGGCAACATCTATTGCGCCTACGACGTCACTCCGGACTTCAGGCTGATCTCCACCGCCCGGCCCAACCACGCCTACGTCACCCTGCTGGCCGACCCGACGCTGGTCCAGCAGGGAGACTATCTGGTCGGCGACGATACCCACTTCGTCGCGCGCATCGAGCCGCTGCGGCCGGCCTTGTGCGTGTTGTGCGACCAGGTGCTGGACGTGCTGAACACCGACGTGACCACGAGTGCCGGGACGAACTCCTATGGCGGACGTACCAGCAGCACGGATGCGGTGATCGCCCAGGGCTGGCCGGTGAGCATGTCGGCGAGGACGCGTGGGGAGCAGGAACTGACGAAGCTGCCGAGCGACGTCAAGTCGGCGTATTACGACGTGCTCGCTCCTCCCATACCGGGGATCACCCTGGTGTTCGGGATGCGCCTCCAGGACAGCACCGGGCAGGACTACGAGATCGTCAGCGCGGAGCTGTCGCCGTTCGGCTGGCGTCTCCTCGCGGGCCTGGCCACCACCTGATCCGGTGGCCACACCACAGGATGCCTCAAGCCGGAGACGAGCGACAGGATGGCGGACATCTCGGACGTGGAGGCCGCCTTGTGCGGCCTGGTCGAGCAGGCGATCTATCCCAGCGGAACCGCGCAGCCGAGCCTCAGCAACGCCGTGGTGAAGATCTACCGAGGCTGGCCCACGAACCGGGCGCTCAATGCCGACCTTGCCGCCGGCACGCAGACCGTGACGGTGTTCAGCAAGGAGAACAGCACGAAGGACACGTCGCGCTATCGGCGGGTCTGGAGAACCATCTCGGAAACCAGCCCGACCCTTACCGGGACGTGTGTCGGTGACACGGCGTCCTTCGGAGGTGGGGGCGGAGGCGGGCAGACGGCGGGTTTGACGGTGGCGGGCGTTGCGTACTCCTGGCCGCTGTCGGTCGCCGACACGCCGGCAAGCGTGGCTGCTGGCTTCGCCGGCATCATTCCAGGTGCGACGTCTGCCGGCAGTGCCGTGACCATCAGCGGTCTTCGGGTTTCCGGCCGCGTGGTCGGCGGCGGGGCCGCGATCATGGAAACCCGGCGCCAGGAGCAGGGGATCATGATCGCGGTATGGTGTCCCACGCCGGCGGGACGCGACCTGCTGGCGAGCAGCGTGGACAACAGCCTGTCGAACATAGACTGGTTCCCGTTGCCGGATGGGACGGTCGCGCGCCTGCGCTATCACGACACCTACGAGACGGACGCGTCCGAGAACGCGAACCTGTATCGGCGCAACCTCGACTACGTGGTCGAGTATCCGACCACGATGGTGATGACCGGGCCGCAGATGCTGTTCGGGGTCGGGACCCTGGGTGGCACCGGGCCGAAGGTCGGGTTCAGCTGTGTTGTTCCCTCGGCGCCTCTGGTGATCCCGCCGCTCGGTGCGGTACGGTTCGACGCCTGGTATGATCCGGCGAACGGCATCGATCAGCAATGTGCGGCCGTGCTGTCGCTGCCTGCGTTCCAGAACCGCCTGCCGTCGAACGCGACGGTGACGAACGGCGTGGCGTCCTGGCCAAAGGCCACGCAGGCGACCATCGATGCGGAAATCGTGGCTGCGCTGCAGGCAGGCTTGTCCTTCTGGGCGTTCGACAGCTTCCAGCCCGACGATACGCTCAGCCTGGCGTTGCAGCTCTACCTGACCAGCAGCCTGAGAAGCCGGTTGCGCTTCTGCATGCTGGGGCAGAGCTCGAACTGGGGAAGCGGAGGGCAGGACCAGCCGTCGCTGCTGCGGGATATCAGCATGATGACCCAGCCCGGCTACATGACGGTGCTCGGCAACAGGCCTCTCTACCTCGTGCTGGACTCGTCTGCCGCGCAGACCGCGGGGCTGCCCGTGGGCGGGGTGCCGGCCGCGATCAGCTTCGTCAGGCAGCAGGTCCAGGCGGCCGGTGGCGGCAACCCGTATGTCGTCTGGCTGTCCGGCGCCGCCCTCGCCGATTATTCCAATATCGCGGCTGCGCAGGCGGCGGGAGCGGATGCCAGCGGCGCCTACGCGTTGCCGCGGCTGGACGGATCGGAACAGCCGTACACGTCGCTGACGCAGGCCGCACGCACGGACTGGGCAGCGCGCGGCAGCTCCGGTTATCCCATGGTTCCAACCGCCATGAGCGGATGGGACCAGCGGCCGCTGATTGAGACGCCGCAACCGTTCTATCCGATCCCGGCCACGCTGACTCCGGACAACTACTACGATCCGCCGACCGGTGCACAGCTCGGTGCGCATGTCGTGGAGATGGTGGATTACCTCGTTTCGCAGCCGGCTGCCTGTCCGGCGCAGGTGGGCCTGATCTACGCGTGGAATGAGCTCGCCGAAGGAGGCTGGCTGATGCCAACCTTCACGGCAACCGGGCCGGATCTGGGACGGGTGGCCGCCGTCGGCGCAGCGCTGGCAGCGGCGATCCGGCAGTCGACGATCCCTCAACTCGATCTCGTCAACTAGATAGGATGCGAATGAACAGACCCACACCCACCGCGCTGGTCGTGCTCCACGCGTTCGGCCGCTACAGCCGTGGCGACGTCATCACCGATCCTGCCGCGATCGCGGCAATCCTTGCCGGCGGCAACAGCAACCTAGTGCTGGTTCCGGTGCTGCCAGGCACCGGAACCGCAACCGTTCCGAGCGGGGAGCACTGAGGCATGGTTCAGATCACCCAGTCGGGCGCGCTGAACACCGCTGCCCTGGTCGTGCCCGACCTTTACGTCCAGATCGCCTCGCCGCAGACCCTGTCCCTCAACGGCGTGGCCACCGACAGGATCGGCATCGTCGGAACCGCGTCCTGGGGTCCGGTCAACCAGCCGGTCGTGATGGGCAGCGTCGCCGACTACAACGCGGCGTTCGGGCCGGTCCTGGCTCGGCAGTACGACCTCGGGACGCCCATCGTCTGCGCGCAGCAGCAGGGTGCCACGTCGTTCGTCGGGGTGCGGGTGACCGACGGCACCGACGTCTCGGCGACCTATGCGCTCCTCTACAGCAACAACAGCTATCCCATGCTTCTCACCGCCGTCTGTTCTGGCAGCCTGGGAAACCAGATCAGCCTGAACCTGGGTGCCGGATCCCGGGCGGGAAGCTGGCGGTTGACGCTGCAGATGCCCGGCCAGCTTCCGGAAGTGTTCGACAACCTCGACACGAGCGGCGGCAATCCGGCGTTCTGGGCCAACGTGATCAGTGCGGTCAACAACGGGACAAGTGCCACCCGTGGACCTTCCGCGTTGTGTGTCGCCACGGCGGGTAACGGGCCGACCACCGCGCCCACGTCCGTCAGCAACCAGACCTTGCTCAACGGCACCGACGGCAACAGCGGGATCACGGCGGCGTCGCTGGTGGGCAATGACGGGTTGAACCGGACCGGCATGTATGCGTTGCGCGGCCGCGGATGTGCCATCGGCCTGTTGGCAGACTGCAGCGACTCCACCCAGTGGACGATACAGAGCAGCTTCGGTCTGTCGGAAGGGATCTACATGATCCTTGTCGGACCGAGCGGGGACAGCATTGCTACGGCCGTGCAGACCAAGGAACAGGCAGGCCTCGACAGCTATGCCGCCAAGCTGATGTTCGGAGACTGGCTGTTCTGGTACGACCAGGCCAACTCGCAGACGCGCGTGGTCAGCCCGCAGGGCTTCGTTGCCGGCTGCCTCGCAAACCTGTCTCCGGAGCAGTCCAGCCTCAACAAGCAGCTGTCCGGCATTGCGGGCAGCCAGAAGAGCGGGCTGGCATCCAGCGGCCAGGCGCTGACGTATTCGTCAGCCGAGCTGCAGACCCTGTTCTCCGCCGGCATCGACGTGATCTGCAACCCGGCGCCGGGTGGATCGTACTGGGCGGTCCGGTGCGGGCACAACAGCTCGAGCAACGCCGTGATCGCCGGCGACAGCTATACCCGGATGACGAACTTCATCGCGGAGACCCTGGCCGCCGGCATGGGCGGTTATGTCGGCAGCGTCATCAACTCGACGCTGCTGTCGAACATCCGTGCCACGCTGCTCGGCTACCTGTCCAGCTTGGTCCAGCAGGGGATACTGGGGAGCATCAACGGCTCGACTCCCTATGCCGTGGTCTGTGACGCCTCGAACAACCCGCAGACGCGGACTGCCCTCGGCTACGTGCAGGCGGATGTCCAGGTCCTCTACCAGGGCATCAACGAAAAGTTCATCGTCAACCTGCAGGGCGGCCAGAGCGTGACCGTGTCGACCGCGACCAACAACTCGCCCGCCTAGACCATCAGACTTGAAGACCAGCGTGCCACTGCCCAGCAAGGAGGCCTCGATTGGGTAATCCCTACAGTATCGGTCGCGACTGCCAAGTCGTTCTTCTTTGGAACGGCACGCGGCTCGACCTGCGCGACGTGACCGGGTTCCAGGCGACCCAGGAGGTCCGTCAGCAGCGCTCTGATCCGCTGAACAGCGTGCCGATCGAGTTCAATACGCCGGCAGGCTGGCGTGGGCAGTTCCAGGTCGATCGCGGGTCTTCCGCGCTCGACGACCTGGTGGCCGCGATCGAGGCCGCGTTCTGGAACTCGGGCGTGATCGGGTCCGGAACGATCTACCAGTACGTGTCGGAAGCGGACGGCTCGACCAGCACG
Organism: uncultured Acetobacteraceae bacterium; assembly: GCA_964245705.1. GTDB lineage: Bacteria > Pseudomonadota > Alphaproteobacteria > Acetobacterales > Acetobacteraceae > Lichenicola. The sequence goes on along the minus strand of CAXTOD010000002.1, from coordinate 26,336 downwards.
TACGAGTTCGTGGGCGTGTCGCTGACCCTGACCAACGCGGGTCACTACCAGGCCGAGAACATCGTCAAGCAGGTGATCAGCTTCTATGCCAGCCAGAGGAACCGCCTCTGATGCCGGTTCCGGCGGAGATCGACAGCGGCGACGGGCGACGCTTCGCGTTGCGCGAGGCCAATCCTGGCGACATGCTCGACCTGATCGAGGTAGCCGGTACGGCGGCATCCTCGGCTGCCTGGATGCGCTATGCGCTGATGATCTGTTCGGTCAACGCGATCGACGGGAAGCCGGTCATGATGCCGATGACCAAGGAAGGTGTCCGCGAGCTCGGTCGCCGGATCGGCAATGCGGGCATGGAGGCCCTCGCGCGGGTGCATTATCCGGACGATGCCGAAGCGGCCGGGGAACAGGATCGAGAGCTCGATACCGCAAAAAACTGAGCCGGCACTTCTTGCTTCGCCAAGTCCTGTTCCTGGTGAAGGGAGGGGTGCCGTGGTCGGAAGTCATGAACATGTCCGAGACGCGACGCCTTGCCTGTTGCGTCGCCCTGGGCGAGCTCGACGGGCAGGTTTTCGACTGGAGCTCGTTCAGCTGGTCGGTGGCCGGCTGAGGCGGGACATCAGGGCCGGCAAAGGGAGGCGAGCTTGATCCTGTCGCACCGCATTGCCCTGTCGTCGCTAGGCCGGAAGAACCGGACCGTTCCGGGTGGCCTGCGTCCTGACGCGCCTGTCGATGGTTCGGAGGGAAAGATCAACCGGAGGCTGGAGCGCCTGATCGCTCTGGCCGCCCGCTTGACCCGGCTGGGCTCGCATGATCTCCCGCTTCCGGTGCGGCTTCGCCAGCTCGATCTGGTGGTCGCTCCGCAGGTTGCCGCCGATGATGCGAAGGCAGGGCCCACGGCAGGAACGTTGCGGCCTCGCAGCCTGCAGGACGCGTTGGCCGCATCGTCGTGGCGGGGTCGTGAGCCTGCAGCCTCCAGCCCGGCACCTGCACCGTCCCGCGCGGTCGCTGTTGCCGCCTCCAGGACCCGCAGCCGAGATGCGCGTCCGGTATCTCTGGTTCCGGACCGGATGAAGCTGCGATCGACGAGGGCGCCATTGGCCGTTCTGGCGTCTGCGGCGGTGCCGAAGCCAGACATTGCCTTGACCGCATCACAACGGCGGCCGTCGTTGGCAGCGGTCCAGGCTGCCACCGTGAGGCGGAGTGTCCGCGCCAGTGTCGGCGGGCAGGATCATGAATCAAGAATCCTGTCCGGTTTATCGGCGCAGGCGGGATCGGGGAAGACGATCGGGAGCAGGAAGACCATCTCGTCCATCGTTTCGCGACCAGTTCCAGGCAGTCGTTCGACCGCAACCGGGCCGTCCGGTCCGGCTCGCGCAGCCGTGCCCGGGATCATGCACATGGTCCAGGCGGCGGCAGCTTCCTCTGGCGGACAGGCTGTCTCCTCTCGGCTGCCAGCGACCGGCAACCTTCCGCTGGACGTCACGGCACCCGGTTCCACGGACGGCGCACAGCAGCGACTTGCGGTCCTGCAACGCAGCGCGGTTTCGCCGCCGCGGGCGGAGATCGGCCGCGACATGCTGCGACGCCAGGTTGTTCCGCCGGCCGGCGTGTCCGGCAGGCTCGCCGCTTCCTCGACCGAGGGAATGATGCAAGGCGGCGTCGGCAACAGGCAGGCGGCCAATAATCCTGCCGTCTCAGGAAGCGCAGGCGGATCGGAAGCGGGAAACGTGATGATGGTGAGCCTGACGGGCGACGTGGTGATCGACGGACGCAGGTTGGGACAGGTCACGGCCGCATCGCAGGCGAGCCATGCGTCCCTGCCGGCGCATGGGCCGTCCCGGGTGAACCTCAGGGCCGTGCCGATCTACTCCGGCATGCAGATCCCCCAGTGAGCGGCTACCTCGGGCTGCTGGCCGCGGGCGCATCGCTGCTGCTGCGTCCGGCTCCTCTCATCATCGGCGATCTTGTCCTGGAGGGACACGAGGTTCCCGGCCGGATCAGCATCGGCGGTGCGCAAGCGGTCACGATCCACAAGACGCCGGGCGGTGGCCGCATCATCGACGCGATGGGTGCCGATCCGGGGACGATCGCGTGGCGTGGCGTCTTTGTCGGGCCGAACGCTGCGCAGCGGGCACGCATGATGGACTTCATGCGGCAACAGGGCAGCCCGTATGGACTCAGCTTCGGCGACTACATGTTCAACATCATCATCGTGCACTTCGAGTACGACTACCAGGATCAGGGCGCGGTCATCTCGTACAGGATCCGGACGGAGATCGTGCCGGATCCGAACGACGCGACAGGCGGTGCATCAGGTATCGACTTAGCCATGCAGGGCGATCTTTCAAACGCGCAGGTCGTCCTGCAGGCGGGCGCCGCGGTCGTTTCCACCTACGCCGCGATGGCCGGAACCGGCGCCGCCTCGGGCGCAGCTTCGGCCGCCATCATGGGATCGGTCGCAAACACGCTTGCGGGAACCTCGTCAATGGTCACGACCGCCGCTGTCGGCAGCTCCTCCGGCTATGCACAGATACAGGGCGGCCTGACGGCCGCGGCGGCGAGCGTCTTGACCGGGATCAACGCGGCTTCCGCGGGAAGCCTTGCCGCTCCGGCTGCCGGGATGTTCTTCGCCTCTCCATCCGTCCTGGCTGCAGCGACCGCGCAGGCTGCCGCACTGGCTGCCCTGGTGCGCAGCGGCGGCTACATCAACCGGACGAACTCCAACGTGGCCTCGACCACGGCACAGCTTCCTGCACCCCTTGTTCATTCCTGAGGTGATGATGCGAACAGTCGTGGTCGCCGGAACCAACCTATTCGCACTGGCGGCGCAGGAACTGGGCGATGCGACGCAGTGGTACAGGATCGCAGCCCTCAACGACATCACCGATCCGCTGATCTACGGCCTGACGACGCTGATGCTGCCAGGTCTTGATGCGAGCGCTAGCGGGGGGCTTCCTTCCACATGAGTGGAAGCGTCGTCAGGCGGCCCCGTGTCCGCCTCATCATCAACGGCACGCCGGTGAACGGGTGCCGGTCGGCGGAGATCGTTTCGCGTCGCGGCTCCCAGGCAGCCGGCTTCCACGTGCTGGCAAGCTTCAACGAGATCGCGCGGACGATCGGGCCCGACTGGATCGATCAGAACAGCCTGAACGTCGAGATCGATTTCGGTTTTCTTCCCCCGGGTGTTCCCGAGGGCAGCCTTGGCTGGACACGCATGATCACCGGAGCGGTCGATCGCGCGGGGCTCGATCAGGTGAGCGGCCTGGTGTCGATCGAGGGCAGGGACAATGCGGCTCGGCTGATCGACATGCCTCTGCAGGACGCGTACCTGAACCACACAAGTTCGGATCTTGCAACGAAGATGGCGCAAGATTGCGGGCTGTCGGCTGACGTCGATCCCACAAACGGACTGGTCGGGCAGTACTACCAGATCCAGCACACGAAGGCGGCCTTCGGAGCGTTCTCCCGGCATGCCAACGGCTGGGACCTTCTGGCGGAACTCGCGAGCCTCGAGGGATATGACCTTTGGGTTGACGGGACGACCCTGCACTTCAGGCAGGCAACCGGTCAGGGCTCCGACATCTTCGACATCACCTATCTGGCGCCCGAGGCAGGCTCGGCCTCACCGACGCTCTCGATCTCCGACCTGTCCATGGAGCGGGTGGTGGGGCTTTCAGGGCCGGTCCAGGTGACGGTGGCCAGCTGGAACAGCCGGCAGAGACGGCAGGTCAACAGCGTCTTCCCTGCCGCCGCGGACGCCGCCGCGAAGCAGTTCCTGGTGCTGAAGCCGAACCTGCTCGCAGACCAGGCGGACACGTTGGCCAGGACGACCTATTCGCAGCTGCGGGCGCACCAGCGCGTCATCAGGGGCGTCATGGCGGGAGAGGTGGAGCTGACGACGCGGAACCGGGTGAGGCTAGCCGGCACCGGAACCGGATGGGACGGCCTGTACACGCTCGACCAGATCGAGCGGCAGATGTCCCTGCAGAAGGGCTTCATCCAGCACATCACGGCGCGAAACGATCCCGAGGGAGCAGCTGGTAATGGGTGACTGGCTGGAAACGGTGAAGCTTCATGCCGCGACGCAGGCCGGCGCTCTCGGACAGCCGCGTCATGCATTGGTGACGAGCGTCGACGCCGTGTCGCATGCCGTCAAGGTCACGATCCAGCCGGAGGGGCTGGAAAGCGGCTGGATCCCCGACGGTGCGATCGCCGCGAGCGGCTTGCGCGTTGCCTGCCCGGCGGAGGTCGGGACCCAGGTGCTTGTGGTGCCAGTGGAGGGCGATGCGGAGCATCCGGTTGTCGTCGCCCGGCTTTTCGACGTCACGCTCATGCCGCCGTCCAGCCCGGCGACCGGGCGCCCGGTCCAGGCGGGCGAACTCGGGATCTTCCTGGACGGCGGCAACTACGTGCACCTGACAAAGGGGAACATCTTTCTCAAGGGCAACGTCGTCCTCGACGGAAGCCTGACCGCCAGCGGCGACGTTGTCGCTGCAGACGTGAGCCTGGCGGGCCATGTGCACTCGGCCGTGCAGCCCGGGCAGGGTGTCTCGGGTGCGCCGGAGCCGTCACATGGCTGACCTGGCGCATGTAGTGGGAGAGGACCTCCAGCTCGCCGGCACCGGCGACCTGGCGGTCGTCACGGCAGACCTCGAGACCCAGCAGCGGGTCCTGCATCGGCTGCTGACCGGCGCCGCCACCTATATCTGGCAGCTTTCCTACGGCGCCGGGCTGCCCGGTCTGATCGGCACCGTTGCCTCGCAGCAGCAGATCACGGCGATCATCAAGGCGCAGATGGCATACGAGGCGACGGTGTCTGCAACGCCCGAGCCCCAGGTCGTGCTCTCGGTCAGCTCGCCGGGGGTGGTCCTCGCCACGATCACCTACACGGATGCCGTGTCGGGCAACAGTCAGATCCTCACCTTGCCGATCGGAGGCTAGATGCAGCTTTCCCTGCAGAACTTCTCGACGCTCGTCGACAGCATGGCTTCCACCGTCCAGGGAGCGTGTTCCAGCCTGATCGACCTGACGGTAGGATCGGTCATGCGTGCCATCCTCGAGGCCGCGGCTTCCGTCGGGCTGTGGCTGCAGTATCTGGTCCTCCAGGTGCTGACGATGACGCGGCTGGCGACGAGTGCCGGCAGCGACGCGGACAGCTGGGTGCAGGACTTCGGCATGACCCGGCTGGCGGCGACCTATGCATCCGGAAGCGTGGTGCTGTCGTCGTTCAATCCGGGAATGCAGAGTGCAACGATCAACAACGGCGTGACCGTGCGTACGAGTGACGGTTCCCAGACCTTTGCAGTCGTCAACGGGCCGTATACGCGTCCGGTCGGGACGGCGTCGGTCACGGTGCAGGTCCAGGCAACGGTTCCCGGCACAGCCGGAAACGTGCAGAGCGGCGTTGTCGACGTTCTCGGCACGGCCATCCCGGGCATCGACACCGTGTCGAACCCGACCGCCTTCACGGGTGGTCAGTCGGCGGAAACGGATGCGGCGCTCAGGCTGCGCTTCGTGACCTACATCAACACGCGGGCGCAGGCGACCGAGCAGGCGCTGGTGTATGCGATCACCTCGGTCCAGCAGAACCTGAGCTACAGCATCCAGGAGAATGTCGGTGCCGACGGCAATTCCTGGCCGGGACACGTGCATGTCATCGTGGATGACGGAAGTGGCAACCCGACGGCCGCGCTGCTGGCGTCGGTTTCTGCTGCGGTCGATGAGGTCAGGCCGGTCGGAACCTCGATCTCGGTCGCCGGTCCGACCTTGCTGACCGCCGGCATCAGCCTGACGCTGACGATCAGCTCGTCTGCGGACGGGACGGCCGTCCATTCCAACGTCAACGCGGCGCTTGCGAGCTACATCAACGGCCTCGGGGTCGGCCAGGCGCTGCGCATCTCGCGGATCGCCGGCCTCTGCTACGATGCCGACGCCAACGTGTCGAACGTGCAGGACGTCTTGCTGGATGGTGCGAGCGGGGACGTCGGAGGACAGGCGGGCACCGTCGTCAGATCCGGCGTGTTCAGCATCGCCGTTCTCGTCGCATGAGCGGGTCCGGGTCAAGTGCGAGCGGCACCGGCAGCTGCGCGGACATGGTGTCACGGATGCGTTCCGTGTTGCCGCCATCCTGGTTTCCGCTGACCGCGCCGGGTGCCACGACCAGCGCCACGCCTGTGCTCGACGGGGTCCTGTCGGGCATCGGAAGCGGATGGGCCTACTGCCACGCGCTCATCCAGTTCGTCGTCCAGCAGAGCAGGATCTCGTCGGCGACGGACAGCTTTCTCGACATGATCTGCACCGACTTCTTCGGCACGACGATCAAGCGTCTGCCCGACGAACCCGATAGCGGGTTCCGGAGCAGGATCAGCGCCAACCTTCTGCTGCCGCGAGCGACAAGGCTGGCCGTTTCCCAGGCAGTCGCCGCTCTGCTCGGAGGAGCACCGATCCTGTTCGAGCCGTTCCGGGCTGCCGACACCGGCGGTTATGGCGGCGCGAACGCGGGTGGAGTCGGGGGAGGAGGCGGCTACGGGACGCCTGGGCTGCGCCTCGGGTCCTCAGCGATGCCGTTCCAGTACCTGATCGCGGTGACGACCGACGGCAGGACGACCACACGGGAGTCGGAGGCGAGCTTTATCGATCCCGGGGGAAGGATGCAGATCGCCGGGCGCCATGTCCTGCGGTCGGTCTATGGCGGCGGGATGGGACCGAGCCCGCTCATCGAGCCGCGCGGCTTCAACCTGATCAAGGACAGCGTCGGCTGGAGCGGCTTCCAGCCATCGTCCGGGACCGCCACCGCCAGATGGACCGTGGATCCTTCCGGCGCGGGCGCCTTGTGGGCGGGCATGCCGGTAATGCAGGTTGGCATCTACAGCGGCGGCACGATTACGGGTCCGTCGGTCGAAGTGTTCGCGACGGCGTCCGCGGTGACGGCATCCTTCTGGCTGATGCTGCCGTCGGACCACCGGTTCACCTCCTGCGGCCTCAGCGTCAGCGACCAGCACGGCACCGCCGCCTATGCGGCCGCTGACCTCTCAATCACCGGAACCTGGCAGCGGCTGTCGGCGAGCCTGGCTTCCGGCGCGGCGGCAGACCGCATGGTCACCGTTGCGTTCGCCGGGCAGTCAGGCTCCTTGATGGACACGCCGGTGCTGACGCAGTGCTGGCAGATCGAGCCGGGTGCCACCGCCACGAGCTACATCCCAAGCAGCCAGCAGGTGGGCCTGCGCGAGGCGGACGATCTGGTGACGGTCTGGACCGGGACCAGCATCGCGGTGGACCAAGTGGCGCTGAACCAGGCGATCTGTCGAGCCGTCCCAGCCGGCAGCATCGCCTGGACCACGATAACGAGCTGATACGGCCGATCCGAGTTCTGGTCGGATTGAACTGCTTGCGCAACCGCCGGCTGCAGGACAGCCGGAGCTTCCAGCCGGAGTGAAGTGGTGGACCGTCAAATCGTCTACGTGGGCGCTGTGCCGCTCGACACAGACCAGTTGCTCCAGTCTCGCAACACTATGGTGGCGCTCGGCTACCTTGCCAAGATGACGATCGGCGACGGCGGCGTGTATGCCGACGGGTTGGGTTGCAGCCCGGGCAACGGTCTGACGGTCGTTGTCGGACCGGGCAGCATGACCCTGCCGACCGTGATCGACGCCGGATACTACGGCGCTCTCCCGCCGGATGGCGACCCGGTGGTCAAGACCGGGATCAACACCGCGTCCGTCGTGGTCAGCCTGCCAGGGACAGGCACGACGATCATCTCCGCCAGTGTCGTCGAGGTCCAGGCCGGCAGTTCGACCCTTGCCTATTACAACGCCGGCAATCCCGGACAGACCCTGTTCGGTGCACAGGGCAACGGGCAGGCGCAGGCGTCCATCCTGCAACAACGCGTGGTCTTTGCCGCGACCGTGCCGTCCGCGGTTCCCGCCGGCTATACCGCCTTGTGGCAGGTTGCCGTACCCGCATCCGCAACCGCAGTCGACGCGAGCATGATCACGGCTGCTGCGGGTGCGCCGTTCGTAGCGGGCAAGCTGCCTCAGGCGGCACCGATTCATTCCGCCGCGTTTGCCGGAACGCCGACTGCGCCGACTCCTGCCGCCGGCGACGCAAGCCTCGCGTTGGCAACCACCGCGTTCGTTGCCGCGGCGACCATCCGTAACCGCGCCGCCTGGGGTGCGGCCGGAACCTACAGCTGGACGTGTCCGCCTGGGGTGTCGTCGGTTCTGGCCCGCATGTGGGCAGCGGGAGGAAGCGGCGGCAGCGCCGGTGGAGGCTATCCCGGCGGCGGCGGCGGCGGCGGCGGATACGAGGAGGTGCTGATCACCGTCACCGCCGGGACCTCCTATTCCATCCAGGTCGGAGGCGGCACGAGCGGTTCGACCACAACGGCCTTCGCGAACCTCGTGCAGGTATCGGGAGGAGTGAACGGCACGGCTGGCCAGAGTGGTCAGATCGGGCTGGGCGGATCGGCGGGCGTGCCGTCGGTCACCGGCATCAACTTCATCGGTTCGCTCGGCATCGGCCCCGGACAGAACGGCTTCCAGGTTGGTGCGGTCAACGTGGGAGGCGCGGGCGGTCCCAGCTTCGGGGTGTCGGGGGCCAGCGCGTGCTTCGGTGGCAGCCTCGGCTCGAACGGGCTGTGGCCGGGAGGCGGCGGCGCTGGCGGCGGAACGGGCGCCGGAGGAAAGGGCGCGGACGGACTGATGGTGCTTGAGTGGTATGGCTGAGCAACGCGGAAACGACATGGCCCGGTCGCCATGTCACCCGTTCGGTGGCGCGAAACGCCGACCCGGGATGCCCTTGAAGTCGGATGGTCCGCTATGCGTCAGGCTGGCGGCAGTGTCGAGCCAGATCTGACCTCCAAGCCTTTGCCAGCGCGAGCAGAACGTGAAGTCCTCGCTCATGTAGGTGCCGGTGGCAGAATCGATGATGCAGTCGAACAGGGCATGGCCGCCTAGCCTGGCGCGCTCGCCGGACGTATAGGCGTCGATGCCCTGATACCGGGTTTCCGGATAGGCCAGCTGCATCCGTTCGATAACCGCGCGCTCGATCAGCATGAAGCCAGTACCCGCATAGACCGCGGTGGCGAAGTCTCCGTCGCGTGACAGGCGGTCGCCGACCTCCAGCTTGCCGACATAATGAAGACCGGCGCTTTCGATCGGCTCGCCGTGCATCAGGCGCTCCTGGCACGGCTTGTCCCAATAGTAGGCCTTCAGCGGATAGATGCCGGCGGCAATGGACTTCCGCGCTTGCAGGAGACGGAACACGTTCTCCGGCTCGAACGAGATGTCGGCATCCACGAACAGGATATGGGTTGCTGGCGAGGTGGCCAGGAAGTGGCTGATTAAGGTGTTTCGGCAGCGGGTAATCAGGGCGTCCTGACCAAGCAGTGCCAGGGTCAGACCGACACCTGGTCCCGGAGCCGCTGCCATGAGGGCGCAAACGGATTGCATGTAGCCCTGGGTGACCACGCCTCCATAGCATGGCGTGGCGATGAAGACGTGTGGCTGCATTGGCTGGCGGTGCTCCCGGCGGAAGTTCAGCATGCGCGATCGAAGTTGCCGGGGCGTTAAGCCGTCCTCGCCGAGCGGGCCGTCTCATTGATGGACATGGTCTCCCAGCAGGCGGGCGATGATCGGCTCGATACGTCGGGCGATCTCGGCCTGGACCTGTGCGGTCGGATGCAACGGAGGAGCGGGAGGCGTCAGGCGCGGGTCGATGAACTTCGCGGCGTCCACCCGGCCGTGGGTCAGGAACAGATCGCCTACATCGGCGTAGGTCACGTATGCCCGCTCGCCGGATGCCGCCTCCAGGCGACGATCCAGACGGATCGTGTTCCTGGAAACCCACTCGGAGCGGATGGAGGGAAGCACCCCGAGCAGGACGATGTGAGTTTGCGGTAGCCGCCGGTGGATCTCGTCCAGGATCACCTCGATTCCTTCAAACGTTTCATCGGCATCAGTGTGTACGTGACCGAAGTTGTTGGCGCCGATCAGGACGATCGCCACTCGTGGCGAGATGTTGTCCAGCTCACCGTGCTGAAGACGCCAAAGCAGGTGGCACGTGCTGTCACCCTTGAAGCCCAGGTCCACGGCGTGACGATCGCCGTAGAAGCGCTGCCAGGCCGGAGCGAAATCCTGCCAGTCCTGCCTGCTCGACCGTTCCCAGTTCTGCGTGATCGAGTCGCCAAGCCACAGCAGTTTGACTGGCAAGCGATGAAGCTCGGCCTGTTTCTCCTCGAACCTTGCGCGCCACCAGTCCTGGTTCATCCGGGATACCGGTTCCGCCGCGATGTTCCGCGGCGCGGCGCCCGCGAGGAAGGCGGCAACGGACAGCAGGATCGGAACGACCAGTCCGGTCGACATGGGACGCAGCATCAGGTCGTCATCCTGTCGGCCGGGATCAGCAGGGCGTGCCTTAAAGGAAGCGGAATGCGACAAGGCTGAACAGGCCCGCGACGATGCTGTAGATCGCGAACGGGCGAAGTGCCCACGACTCATGATTGCGGAAATAATGCATGAGGAACGCCGTGCTCAGCCAGGCCGCGGCGGCAGCCGCCACCGCGCCAAGAAGCGCAGGACGAAGTGCCTGCAGCCCCATCTGGACATGGTGAAGCCTCAGGAGCTGGGATGCGGTTGCAGCCAGGATGACCGGCAAGGCGATCAGGAAGGAGAAGCGGGCGGCCGTCTGGTGATTAATGCCGCGCAACAGGCCACCCGTCATGGTGACGCCGGAGCGGGAGATCCCCGGCAGGAATGCCGTGCATTGCCAGAGCCCGATGAAGATGGCGTCGATCAAGGTCAGGCTCGCAATCGGCCTGTCCGCATCCTCCGGAAGACGGGCTCTCAGCCGGTCTGCCGCCAACAGGATCAGGCCGTTGACGACCAGGAAGCAGGCAGCGATTTGGGGGGTGCCGAACAGGTTGCGGAGGAAGCCTTCCAGGACATAGCCGACCGCCACGGCGGGGATCGTCGCGACGATGATCAGTCCCAGGATGTAGCGGCTTTCCTTGACATGAAGGGGATCGGCCGCCCCGAGCGCACCGCGACCGAGAGCGATCCAGTCACGCCAAAAGAACAACAGCAAGGCCAACGCGGTGCCGACGTGGAGCATGACGAGGAAGGGAAGAAAGGTCAGGCCGTGCTCGTCGAGGGTCCAGTGCAGCAGCCGGGGGACGATCACCGCGTGTCCGAGACTGCTGACCGGGAAAAGCTCGGTAATTCCCTGGAGCAGGGCGAGCATGAGCGCCTGGATGGTGGTCATCGGATGCCCTGACGAAGCGATCGGCTCTGGTGCCGCATAATCGTGCACGCGGCAAGGCGCCTCGGTTGACCTCGTATGCCGGAGTTGGCTAAGGGCTGGCCATGACCACGACGGCAACCAGTCCAGGGCGGCACGGTTTCACCGCGACGGCAGCCAGCGCGCTCGTGGCTTGCATCGCCATCGGATTCTACGGCTACGCGGCCAGCCTGAATGGGGTCAAGGGAGGACCGGCTTATGAGCTCCGGGCCACCTTCCTGTCGTCGAACGGGTTGCACGAGGGCGCCGATGTGATCCTTGCGGGCGTGACGGTTGGAAGGGTAACTTCCATCGCCCTGGACCCGCGCACCCTGGCTTCGAACGTCACGTTCCAGGTCGATCAAGCGCTGAAGCTTCCGGTTGACACGAGGCTGTCGATCGGAAGCAGCACCCTTACCTCCGCCGAAGCTCTCCTGGTCAATCCCGGCACTTCGCACACGATGCTGCCGGCCGGCGCGATGCTGACCGACACGTGCGAGCCGACCAGCCTGGAGCAGCAGGTCAGCCGATACATCTTCGGCAACGGCGGGACAGGGAGCGGCTGCGCCAGCTAGACCCCCGCTGCCCGCGAGGAGCGCACAGCTCAATCGTTCAGCGGGTAGCAGGCCATCAGGCGCCGTTGCAGCCGCCAGAACGCCAGGAGCTCGAGCGGCGGCGTCGGCTTCGCGCCGCGTCGCCTCATCTCGGCGCCGATCTCGAACGCCATCCTGTAGTGCTTGAACTGGTCGCGGTAGGCTGCCCGCAACGTCGTGCGCGGGTCCCAGATGTGTGTCGCTTCCGAGCCAACCCCGTTGATTTCTATGATCCGGAACCTTTCGCCGATCCGCAGCGACGCAGCGCTCTCGAAGCGCACGTCGAGGCGGCCGAAGTGGAAGTCAGGGACGGCCTGCATGATGGCGTCCACCCGCGCGGTCAACGTGCGGGTGATGTCATGGCTGCCGTCGGAGAAGATCGAGCCCTTGCAATGGTTGCCGGCGAACACGAGCCGGAACCGTTCTCCCGGCTTCAGGATCTCGTCGAGGCGATCGGCCAGGCGAGGCAGGTAGAGTTCGGGAACGTGCCTGGAGCGCTCATCCTCCAGAACCAGCGAGCGAATGGTCGACCGACCGTCGCCGACGATGATGGGCGCCTGCTTCAACGTCAGCGAGGTGATGCGGCCGGCTGATGCGCCGGGCTCGCGGACGTAGAAGATGCCCGCCTCGCCGTCATAGGTCACCAGTTCCTGTATGACCAGCTCGATCTCCCTGGGAAAGGCCGCCAGCGCCGCCTCCAGGGCGGTATCGGTGTCCACCAGCCGAACCCCGGTCCCGTTGCAGCCGATGTTCGGCTTCACCACGACCGGCATCGCCAGGCGTGCGCGTGTCATCGCTGCCAGGGTCGTGGCCAGATCATCCACACCCGTCGTCACGACAACATAGGGCGCGATCCAGCCGACCGCGCCTGGTCCAGCCTGGTCGAGGATCGTGGTCTTGCGCTCGCCGCATAGTCCGCCCGTTTCCACCCGCGGATTAGCTGCGGTGGGAAGGGTGAAGCTGCGGTAGCGAAGGCCCATCAGGATCCAGAACAGGACGACCGGGATGTAGAACAGCCAGCTCGGCCAGAACTCAAACGACGAGATCGATCTCTGCGGGGTCGTTCGGGCGGATGCGGCCAATGCGGTCATTAAGACTCCTCCTGGAGACGCGCAACGACTCGTCCCATCAGCACGATCACGACGGCGAACATGATGGCGCCGAACCAGCGCCAGGCGCCAAGGTGATCGATCAGGAACTGCCCGACATGACGTGCCACCAGGAACAGCAGGGTGGTCCAGATCGAGGTGGCGGTGACGGCCGCCAGCGCGAACCGGCTGAAGCTGGCGTGCAAATAGCCGCAGCTCGTGTAGGTCGGCAACCGGGCGCCCGGAATGAACCTGCTGATGAAGACCACGCGGAACACGCGATGCTCTATCCACTGGCGGCTGCGCGACCGTCGCTCCGGGGGAAGAAGGCGCTTGATCCGGTCCGACAGGGTTGCCAAGCGCCCCAGGCCGTACAGGCCCAGATCGCCCGCGACTATGCCGATGTAGAGGGAGCACAGCGCCAGGCCGGCCGCGATCTTCCCGTCCTGTGCCTGCATTGCCGCCAGGACGGTGGCTGCGTCCTCCAGGATGAAGGTTCCGGTGATGATCGCCAGAGCCTGGAGAAGGGGATGAGCACCGGCGGCCTTGAACAGGCCGGACACCGACAACGGAAACATCCGCTACCGGACCCGCACGGCCGATGGCACGCGAACAACTGGCACCGACCGGGTCTCCACGTCACTCGGGCAGCCAGTGACCCCGGCCGGCGTCCGGATCGGCTCCGTGTGCGGTGGCATATCCCCAGCGTCTGGCCCCGTCACCTGTTTTCTGACGGTCCGGCGGCCGGCCAGGGATCACCTTGAGCGGCGGCGTTGCGTCGGCGGCGCAGCGGGATGCTCCTTCATCTCGGTCAATGCCGTCTGACAGGCACCGGCTTCTCCTACCCCGAACTGGATGGTGGGAAGCAGTGCCAGGGGCGGCAGCACGATGCCGAGACCTGTCGCGGCGCCGGCTCGTGCCACCACCTCGGTTCCGGGTGAGATGCCGGGCTTGCCGAGCTTGCCGGTGATGTTGATCGGTCCGGGCAGCGACCCGACGCTGAAATGGGTGGACCTGGTCGTCAGGCTGTAGTCCATGGTCTGGTTCCTGAAGTCCACCGTGCCGCGTCCGACCGTCCTGGCTTCCGTGGTTTGCAGCAGGAAGGTCTGGGTCGACAGGATGCCGTCCTTCAACGGCATGTCGGCGACGAAGCACTGCACCTGTGCCCGGTTCGGCAGACCCAGGGCCGACAGGATGGCGTTCCCGAACTCCAGCCCCGCGATGTCGGGAAGCAGGGCGCTGATGTCTCCGCCGCCGGACATCACCAGCGTAATGCCGCCGGAACCGTTGCCCAGCATCGCGGCGATGGAGGAGCCGTCCGTCGTCAAGTTCGCCTGACCGCCGATCACGCCCTGTCCGTGGAAAACGTGCGTCGCCTGCATGACGCGGGTGAGGTCGATCCTGTGGAAGTCCACATGGGCACGCGTGTGCAGCGTTCTACCTGATGGATCCATCAGGACACTGCTGAAGATCCGCCCGGTTCCGACCGCGAAGTCGAGCTGCTTCATGTCGATGGTGCCATCCTGAATGTCCAGCCTTGCAACGATGTTGTCGAGCGGCAGGTCGGGGTTCTCGATGTGCTCTCCCTTGTAGGACAGGTGGACGTTGGCGGCACGGATCTTCGGCATGTTGAACGGCGTGGTCGGCAGAACGTCACCGTTTGACCGGCTGCTGCTCTTCTCGCTGCTCGCCGGCGCGGCCTTGGTGTCACGTCCATGCCCAGGCTTCGACCCGATGAAGCCACCAAGGTCCGCGAGATCGACCCGCCGGGACGTCAGCGTCGCATCCACGGTCGGGACGTGGGCGGGCAGCACGGTGATGGTGCCGCCGAGGTCGCTCGAGCCGACGCGCCCCTCGAAGTCGCGAAACGAGATGCGCTGCTTCGCATAGTCCAGGTTCCCCTGGACGCTGTATGGCGGGGTCTGAGGGATCGGCACGCCGGTCAGCGGGAACAGGAGCGACATGTCCGGACCGGCGAAGAGCAGCTTGAGCCGGGCGCCGCCGAAGGTCAGGGGCTGCTCGATGGTCCCGACCAGGGACACGTGCGTCGGGCCGTTCGCCACCTTGAGATCGATCGGATACGGCTTCTCCTTGTCGCGCAGCGACAGGATGGCGCCCCCGACGAAGCTTCCGACGATCGGCTGCCTGGCATAGGTGCCTTTCGCATCGGCAACAATCTGACCCTGGTCGGTCGGCACGGGCCAGTTCGCCGCGTCCGGAGTGTTCCGCGTTCTGACCAGGACGTTGAAGTCGGCCTTCAAGGGAACGTCGTCGACGTGGACCTGACCGTCCTCGATCTGCAACACGCCGATGACCGTCGGGCTCGACTTTCCGCTCTTTGCCTTGGCAGGACCTGTCGAACCAAGCGTCCAGTTGTTGGTCCCGTCCGCTCTCGCGGACGCGTCGACGGTCGGATGGTCAAGGTCGATCAGGTGCAGCACGATCTGCGAATGGCGGATCAGGGGAAGGACCTCGACCCACAGGGTCAGGTGCCGGGTGGTCGCGAGCGGATGCGGAAACGCGTCGGTTCCGGCAACGGTGACGTCATCCGCCACGATGCGGGTGACACGGCCGAGTCGGACGTGGAGATGCTCCAGCGTCACCTTGCGGCCAAGCGTGGCACTCGCCTGACGCTCGACCAGGGGGATGAACCAGTCCCAGTTCCAGAAGACGATCAGAAGGATGACGAGCAGGATCGCGATGCCGAGCGCGATGAGGCCGCGCCTCTTGCCATGGCGCGCCGTTGCCACTGTCTGCTCCACCGCCATGCCCCGCTCCGTTCCAGGGCAGCAACGCCCGGTTGATCGGCCGGTTGCGGATCCTGGCCGGCCTGACCGGCTGGCCCAGGCAGCGCATGCGGTCTCCATCAAGATGCGAATGAGATGCGATCGCGTTTGTGTCCGTTGTCCGAGGCAGGGGCTTGTGGCACAGCTGACGCCATGACCACGCGCCGTGCCCTGACCTTCGCTCTCGCATCGGCCGGCCTGTCAGGCGCACTCGCACTGGGATCGGCAGCGGCACGGAGCCGTCCAACGAGGCGGGACGGTTCCTACGCCGGGTTCCTGCGGCAGGTCCGTGCCGAGGCCCTGCAGCAGGGCGTGCCGGCCCCGGTGCTTGACGTGGCCCTGGCGCTGGAAGAGCCCAACGCGCACGTCCTCCAGCTGGACCGGCATCAGCCGGAGTTCACGCTGACCTGGGCCCAGTATAGGAGCCGCGTGATCTCCCCGACCCGCGAGCAGGGCGCGGCCGAGGCATACCGGCAGAACCTTCCGCTCCTGACCGACATCTGGCGTCGCTACCGCGTCGACCCGCGCGTGGTGGTCGGCATCTGGGGCCTGGAGTCGAACTTCGGCACCCGTATCGGCTCCTTCAACGTCGTCGACTCCCTGGCGACGCTTGCCTATGACGGCCGCCGCGCCGGCTTCTTCCGAGCCGAGCTGATCAACGCGCTGCGGATCCTGGGCAATGGCGACGTGGCACCCGGATCGATGCTGGGAAGCTATGCCGGCGCCATGGGCCAGCCCCAGTTCATGCCGAGCTCCTACCTGCGCTACGCGGTGGACTACAGCGGCGGCGGCCACAGGAACATCTGGACCGACCGGGCCGACGTGTTCGCCTCCATCGCCAACTACCTGTCCCGGTGCGGCTGGACCAATGGCGAGCCGTGGGGCCAGCCGGTGACGCTGACTCGCCCGATCGCACCCTCCCTCGCCGGACGGCAGTCAATGCGGCCGCTCGCCTCCTGGACCGAGGCCGGAATCCGCAGACAGGACGGCGCGCGGTTCTCGCGGGGCGAGGTGAACGGGGCGCTTCTGCTGCCTGATGGCGCCGGGGGCGACGCCTTCATGGTGTACTCGAACTTCAACGTGATCCGGCGCTACAACCCGTCCGACTTCTATGCCCTGGCGGTCGGGCTGATCGGCAACGCCGCGACGTGACCGGGGCTCGGGGAACCGGTCTCGGCCTCGTCCTGGTCGGCCTGCTGGCCTGCGTGTCCGGCTGCCAGCGCCGCCAGGAGCCTCCGGCTCCGGTCGCAAGGCCGCATTACGTCGTGGGCCTGCCCTGGCAGGGAGCAGACGGCGCCTGGTTCTACCCCAGGGAGCAGCTCGACTACCATGCGACCGGCCTCGCGACGATCATGGCCGCGCCGTCCGGGACCCTTGCCACCAACGGCGAGCGCGTCGATCCGGGCGCGGTGGCAGCCGCGCATCAGACGCTGCAGCTTCCCTGCGTCGTCATGGTCAGGAACCTCGAGAACGGCCGCATGGTCCTGGTCCGGGTGAACGAGCGCGGGCCGGCCCAGCAGGGACGGCTGCTCGGCCTGACGCCCCGTGCAGCCTCGCTGCTTGGAATGGCGCCAGGCGCTCCGGTCCGCGTCGACGTCACGCTCGACCGCGTCCGCAGCCAGGCAGCGTCCGAACGCGCCAGCGGCGGTCCCCGCCTGGCCGTCGCGGCAGCACCGGTGGAAGGCGTGCAGGAACAGTCGCTTCCACCACCGGACGGCAGGCCGGGCGCCGCAACGGACACCCCCGCGCCTCCCGGCCCGCAAGACCACCCGGGCAGGACACCGCTGGATCCCGCCGATGACCGCCTGCCGCCCGTCGTGCAGCAGGGCGTGCCCGATCCCGGTGCGTTGTGGATCGACGGCGGCCAGTTCGGCCAGCGCAGCTATGCCGATCAGGTCGCGGCGGAACTCGGCGGATCGGTCAGAAGTGAAGGGCAGGGGCGCCAGATCGTGTATACCGTGCGCGAAGGGCCGTTCCAGCGCACGTCCGACGCGGATGCCGCCCTGGACCACGCCCGTCGCGCCGGAGTAACCGGGGCACGGATCATCGTCGAGTAGGGATCGAAGTGCCTAGCAGACGGCTGTTGCTGACCGGTGCCGGAAGCCTCGCGCTTCCTTCCTTCCTCGCCTCGGGTGTTGCGGCCGGGCGCCCGAGGCGCGCCGTCAAGGCGCCCATCCCGTCCGCCGCCGCGGACGTGACGCCGGTTCCGTCCACGACGGCGGCCGACACGCCGGTCGGGCCGCTCGACACCGAGGCGCGGTGGGCGTTCATCAGCGACTTCCAGACCAACGCCGTCCTGCTCCAGAAGGCGGCCGACGAGCGCATGCCGCCCTCGTCGCTGACCAAGCTGATGACCGCCTATCTCGTGTTCGGCATGCTGAAGTCCGGACGCCTGCGCCTCGACCAGATGCTGCCGGTCAGCGAGAAGGCCTGGCGCATGCAGGGCTCGAAGATGTTCGTGCCGCTCGGCGCCCAGGTCTCGGTGGCCGACCTGATCCGCGGCATGCTCATCCAGTCGGGCAACGACGCGTGCATCGTGCTGGCCGAGGGCACCGCCGGCTCCGAGGAACAGTTCGTCGCCCAGATGAACGCCACCGCGAAGACGCTGGGCCTGACGAACACGCAGTTCCGCAACGCCACCGGATGGCCGGACCCGGACCACCTCATGTCGGCACGCGACATCGCCACACTGGCCCGTCACCTGATCGCCGACTTCCCCGACGACTACCACTTCTTCTCCGAGAAGGACTACAAGTTCAACAACATCAACCAGGGAAACCGCAACGTCCTGGTCGACAAGGGCCTGGCTGACGGCCTGAAGACCGGCCATACCGACGCCGGCGGGTTCGGGCTGTGCGTCAGCTCGGAGCGCAACGGCAACCGCATCATCGAGGTGATCAACGGGCTGTCCTCGTCCCAGAGCCGCGCTGCCGAAGGCGAGCGGCTGCTAAGCTGGGCGTTCGCCAACTTCGAGAACGTGCGCCTGCTGACGCGGAACCAGCCGCTGGAGGTCACTCCCGTCTGGCTCGGCGTCATGCCCGGCGTCGCTG
The DNA here is from genome assembly GCA_964245705.1 of uncultured Acetobacteraceae bacterium. Lineage (GTDB taxonomy): Bacteria > Pseudomonadota > Alphaproteobacteria > Acetobacterales > Acetobacteraceae > Lichenicola. Next base: position 7,548 of record CAXTOD010000002.1, on the reverse strand, counting down.
TGTGCGCTGCCGACGACCTGCTGGTGACGGTTCCGCACGGATGGCAGAACCGGGTGAAGGTGGCGCTCGACTACCAGGCGCCCATACCCGCGCCGATCCGGGCCGGACAGCAGGTCGGCCAGATCACCATCTCCGGCGCGTCCGTCGCCGACCTCCAGGTTCCGCTGGTCGCCGGCGCCGCGGTGGCCCGCAAGAGCCTGCCGGCGCGCGCCGTGGCGGTGCTCGACCACTTCGTGGGCGGTTCGTGAGCGGGCTGTTCCTCACCCTCGAAGGCGGCGAAGGAGCCGGCAAGTCCACCCAGTCGCGCCTGCTCGCCGAACGCCTGGGACGGCACCACAGGCTGCTGCACACCCGGGAACCCGGCGGTGCGGCAGGCGCCGAACGGCTGCGGGCGCTGCTGCTCGAAGGCGACCACGAGCTCAGCCTGAGGGCCGAGATCCTGCTGCACTTCGCGGCCCGGTTCGACCACATCGAACATTCGATCATGCCGGCCCTCGCGGAAGGCCGACTGGTGATCTGCGACCGGTTCTTCGACTCGACCCTGGCTTACCAGGGCTATGGACTGGGCCACAGCCAGGCGGAGCCGCTCGCCTTCATCCGCAGCCTGATCGCGCTGACCCCCCTCGTGCCGGACCTGACCCTGCTGCTCGACCTGCCGCGGGAGCTGGCGCGGCAAAGGCTGGCGCGCCGCGCCGCCGATCCCGACCGCTACGAGCGCCTGGACGAGGCGTTCCACCTGCGCGTCGCGGACGGGTTCCGGCAGATCGCGGACGCGTCGCCCGGCCGGGTCGTCCGCGTGGACGCGTCCGGCGACGTGGAGCAGGTGCATCGGGCGCTCCTGGACAGGGTCGAAGAGCGCTTCCGCGTATGACGGCCGTCCTCACGCCGGGCAGGCAGGGATGGCTGGTGGGACACGAGGCGGCCGAGGCGACGCTGGTCGCCGAGACCGCGGCCGGCCGGCTGCACCACGCCTGGCTGATCACCGGCCCGCAGGGGATCGGCAAGGCGACCCTCGCGTTCCGCTTCGCCCGCTGGCTGCTGGCCGGCTGTCCGGGAACCGGCCTTTCCGTTTCCGACGCCGATCCGGTGTCCCGCCGGATCGCTGCCGGAACCCATGCCGACCTGCTGGCGGTCGGTCCCTCGTTCGATGAGAAGCGCCAGCGGCACCGCACCGAGATCGTCGCCGACGACGTGCGCCCGGTCGGCGACTTTCTCCGCCGCACCGCAGCGGAAGGAGGCTGGCGGGTGGTGATCCTCGACGGCGCCGACCTGCTGAACCGGCACGCCGCCAACGCGCTGCTCAAGATCCTGGAAGAGCCGCCGCCCCGGGCGGTGCTGCTCCTGGTCAGCAGCAGCCCGGGCCGGCTGCTTCCCACCCTGCGCAGCCGCTGCCGCCTGCTGCGGCTGGTTCCGCTCGACCAGGCCCCGATGAAGCTGGCGCTGGAACGCCTGCTGCCCGACGAGGATGAGGCGGACCGTCTCGTGCTGGCGGGGCTGGCACGGGGCGCGCCGGGACGGGCCGTCTCGCTCGCCGCCGAGAACGGCGTCGCCATCGCGGACCTGGTGCGCGATCTGCTGCAGGGCGGCACCTCTGGCGCTGCCGCCTACGAGGTGGCAGACCGTGTCCTGCGCAAGGAGCAGGGCTTCGCCACCTTTCTGACGCTGCTCCTGGACGCCATGTCGGAGCGGGTGCGGAGCACGGCTCGGTGCGCCGGCGTCGGAGCCACGTCCGGAACGGACTGGCTGGGAGCGTGGCAGGTGATCGGCCGCCTCCGTGCCGAGACCGAACGGTTCAACCTGGACAAGAGGCAGGCGCTGTTGTCGAGCCTGGACCTGCTGAGCGAGCGATGACACGGCGCTACACCATCACCACCCCGATCTACTACGTGAACGGCGCGCCGCATATCGGCCACGCCTACACCTCGATCGCCGCCGACGTGATGGCGCGCTGGCACCGGCTCGACGGCGACGAGGTGTTCTTCCTGACCGGCACCGACGAGCACGGCCAGAAGGTCGAGCAGGCCGCCCTGGCCGCGGGCGTCGACCCGCAGGACTTCGTCGACCGCGTGTCCGACGACTTCCGCGACATGGCGCGCGCCATGAACGTGTCCTTCGACGACTTCATCCGCACCACCGAGCCGCGACACCTCCGGGCCTGCACCGCGCTGTGGCGCCGCCTGCGTGAGGACGGCCACATCTATCTCGGCGCCTACGAGGGCTGGTACGCGACCCGCGACGAGAGCTTCTACGGCGAGGACGAGCTGGTGCTCCGCCCCGACGGTGTCCGCGTGGCACCCAGCGGCGCCCCGGTCGAGTGGGTCACGGAGCCGTCCTACTTCTTCCGCCTGTCCGCCTGGCAGGACCGGCTGCTCGCCTACTACGACGCCAACCCCGACTTCATCGGGCCGCCGGGCCGGCGCAACGAGGTGCTCGGCTTCGTCCGGCAGGGGCTGAAGGACCTGTCGATCAGCCGCACCAGCTTCCGTTGGGGCGTCCCGGTGCCGGACGACCCCGACCACGTGATCTACGTGTGGTGGGACGCGCTGGTGAACTACATCACCGCCCTCGGCTACCCGGACCAGGGGCCGTTGTGGCGGTTCTGGCCGGCCGACCTGCACCTGGTCGGCAAGGAGATCATCCGCTTCCACGCCGTGTTCTGGCCGGCCTTCCTTCTGGCCGCCGGCATCGAGCCGCCGCGCCGGGTGTTCGCCAACGGCTGGTGGACCGCGGACGGCGAGAAGATGAGCAAGTCGGTCGGCAACGTGGTCGAGCCGCGCGCCCTGGCCGCCGAGTTCGGCGTCGACCCGGTGCGCTACTTCCTGCTGCGCGAGGTGCCGTTCGGCGGCGACGGCGACTTCAGCCGCCGGGCGCTGATCTCGCGCCTGAACGTCGAGCTCGCCAACGACCTCGGCAACCTCGCCCAGCGGACGCTGACGCAGGTCGCGCGCAACTGCGGCGGCCGGCTGCCGCCGCGCAGCCACGCCACCGCGGAGGACGCCGCCCTGCTGCTCCAGGCGGACGGGCTCGTGCCGCTCCTGCGCGGCCTGATCGACCGGCAGGTCCTGCACGAGGCGCTGGAGGAGGTCTGGAAGGTGGTGCGGGCCAGCAACGCCTATATCGACCGCCAGGCACCCTGGGCGCTGAGGCGGACCGATCCCGGGCGCATGGCCACGGTGCTGCGCGTGCTGGCCGACGTGCTGCGGCAGGTGGCGACCGTGCTGCAGCCGTTCATGCCGGACAGCATGGGCCGCCTGCTCGACCAGCTTGGCGTTCCGGCCGAGGCGCGCACCCTGGCCGCGCTCGCGGTCCCGCTGGAGGCGGACGTGGCGCTTCCGCCGCCCGAAGGCATCTTCCCGAGGCACGTGGAGGCGGCCGCTGCCGCAGGCCCGGCCTGACGCATGCTGATCGACAGCCACTGCCACCTCGACCACTTCCCCGACGACGAGATCGCCGCGCTGCTCGACCGGGCGCAGGCGGCGGGCCTGTGCGGGATGGTGACCATCGGCACCCGCCTGTCGGCCGCCGCGTCGACCCGCCGCCTCACGCGCCACGCCCGCCCGGACCTTCCCGTGTGGTGCACGATCGGCACCCATCCGGACCACGTCGCCGACGAGGCGGTGCCCGACCCGGAGCAGCTGGCAGCCCTGGCCGCTGCCCCGGAAGTCGTGGGCATCGGCGAGTCGGGGCTCGACTACTTCCACGGCGAGCAGGCGATGCGTCCGCTGCAGCAGGCGAGCTTCCGCGCGCATCTTCGCGCCGCCAGGATCGCCGACCTGCCGCTGGTCATCCACGCGCGGAGCGCCGACGACGACATGGCGGCGATCCTGGCCGAGGAGCACGCGGCAGGCGGCCCGTTCCGCTTCGTGATGCACTGCTTCAGCGCCGGCGAGGCGCTGGCGCGATCGGCCCTGTCGCTCGGCGGCTATGTCAGCTTTTCCGGCATCCTGACCTTCCCGAAGTCGGAAGAGCTGCGCCGGATCGCCGGCTGGATCCCGCCCGACCGCCTGCTGGTGGAAACCGACGCGCCGTATCTCGCCCCGGCACCCAGGCGGGGCAGGCGCAACGAGCCGTCCTTCGTCGCCCACACCGCGTCCGTGCTGGCCGGGCTGCGCGGCCTGGACGACGACGCGTTGGGCATCCTCACCACCGCGAACTTCCGCCGCCTGTTCAGCAGGGCGGCGTAGCCGTGCGCGTCGTCATCCTCGGCTGCGGCGGCTCCGCCGGCGTGCCGATGCTGGGCGGTCCGGACGGGCAGGGCGACTGGGGCCTGTGCGACCCCGAGGAGCCGCGCAACCGGCGCACCCGGTCGTCGATCGTGGTCGAGAGCCCGGACGGCGGCCGCGTGCTGGTGGACACCTCGCCGGACCTGCGCGCCCAGCTGCTTTCGGCCGGCATCGGGCGGATCGACGCCGTCTTCTACACCCATGCCCATGCCGACCACGTCGCCGGCCTGGACGAGGTGCGCGGCCTGAACCGCATCCTCGACCGGCCGATGGACGCGTTCGGCACCGAGCTGGTGCTGGCGGAGATCGAGTCCCGCTTCCGCTACGCCTTCCGCCCCTGGTCGCCGCCCGGCTTCTACCGGCCGGTGCTGCTGCCGTGCCCAGTGCGTGCCGGCACCATGGTCGAGATCGCCGGCAGCCGCTTCGCGCTGTTCGAGCAGGTGCACGGCAGCGGCACCACGCTCGGCTTCCGCGTCGGCGACTTCGCCTACTCGACCGACGTGGTCCGGCTCGACGAGGCGGCCCTGTCGACCCTGGCCGGCACCCGTACCTGGCTGGTCGACTGCTTCCAGCGCGCGCCGCACCCGGCGCATGCCGATCTCGCGATGGTCGCGCGCTGGGCGACGCGGCTCGGCATCAACCGCACGATCCTCACCCACATGGGCACCGACATGGACTGGGCATGGCTGCGCGCCAACCTGCTGCCGGGGATCGAGGCCGCGCATGACGGGATGATCCTCTCGTTCTAGATCGTCCCGTGCCCGCTGTGTCATGCCTGCACATACCGGGCGATCCGGTCGGCACAACCTGCAATTTAGTTGAATCGTGCGCTGGGGCAGCGATAGCCTTGATGACGCGGCGGTTCGACGGTTCCGTTGCGCAGATTGTTGATGTTGCCTCGACCATGGACGGAAGGTTCCGGCATCCCGGACTCTGATCCGCCGCGGCCTCCGCTTCAGGAGGACCTGACAGGAGATCACGACACAGGACGGGATGAATCCGGTCTGGGCGTGCCCTCTCCCCGGTCAGGCGAGGCGCCCGGCATTGGGGAGAGCTCTGCATGGCGCCACTCGACGACGTTTTCACGCTTGCGACCGCCATGCGCGACGAACGGCGCGAAACCGAGATGAGCCTCGCCGAGTATCTCGACCTGTGCGCCGCAGACCCGTCCTGCTACGCGAGCGCGTCCGAGCGCATGCTTAAGGCGATCGGCGAGCCGGTGCCGATCGACACCTCCAAGGACACGCGCCTCGCCCGCGTGTTCATGAACCGCACCATACGCACCTATCCGGCCTTCTCCGACTTCCACGGCATGGAGGAGACGATCGAGCGGATCGTCGGCTTCTTCCGTCACGCAGCCCAGGGCCTGGAGGAGCGCAAGCAGATCCTCTATTTGCTGGGACCGGTCGGCGGCGGCAAGTCGTCGCTCGGCGAGCGGCTCAAGAGCCTGATGGAGCGCGAGCCGATCTACGTGCTCAAGGCCGGACGCCAGCTGAGCCCGGTGTTCGAGTCCCCGCTCGGCCTGTTCGACGTGGAGCGCATGGGCCCGAGCCTGCTTGCCCGCTACAACATCCCGCGCCGCGTGCTGACCGGCATCGCCAGCCCTTGGGCGCTGAAGCGGCTGGAAGAGTTCGACGGCGACCTGTCGCGCTTCCGCGTGGTCAAGCTGCATCCCTCCAAGCTGCGCCAGATCGCGATCGCCAAGACCGAACCAGGCGACGACAACAACCAGGACGTGTCCGCGCTCGTCGGCAAGGTCGACATCCGCCAGCTCGAAACGCACAGCCAGAACGACCCCGACGCCTACGGCTTTTCCGGCGGCCTCAACCGCGCCAACCAGGGGCTGCTCGAGTTCGTCGAGATGTTCAAGGCGCCGATCAAGATGCTCCACCCGCTGCTCACCGCGACGCAGGAGGGCAACTACGTCGGCACCGAGAACATCGGCTCGATCCCGTTCACCGGCATGATCCTGGCCCATTCCAACGAGGCGGAATGGCAGAGCTTCCGCAACAACCGCACCAACGAGGCCTTCCTCGACCGCGTCTGCGTGATCAAGGTGCCGTACTGCCTGCGCGCCACCGAGGAAACGCGCATCTACGAGAAGCTGATCCGCTCCTCCGCACTCGGCGAGGCGCCCTGCGCGCCCAACACCTTCGAGATGCTCGCCCGCTTCGCCGTGCTGTCGCGCCTGAAGCCGCATCCCAACTCGTCGCAGTTCGCCAAGATGCGCGTGTACGACGGCGAGAACATCCGCGAGACCGACCCCAAGGCCAAGACCATGCAGGAATATCGCGACGCCGCCGGCGTCGACGAGGGCATGGACGGCGTGTCGACCCGGTTCGCCTTCAAGGTGCTGTCCGCCACCTTCAACCACGACTCCAACGAGATCGCCGCCGACCCGGTGCACCTGATGTACGTGCTGGAGCAGGCGGTGCGCCGCGAGCAGTTCCCGCCGGAGGTCGAGGCCGGCTACCTCGCGGTGCTGAAGTCCGAACTGGCCAGCCGCTACGCCGAGTTCGTCGGCAACGAGATCCAGAAGGCCTACCTGGAAAGCTATCACGACTACGGCCAGAACCTGTTCGACCGCTACCTCGACTATGCCGACGCCTGGATCGAGGACCAGGACTTCAAGGATCCCGACACCGGCCAGATGATGAGCCGCGACCTGCTGAACGCCGAGCTGACCAAGATCGAGAAGCCCGCCGGCATCGCCAACCCGAAGGACTTCCGCAACGAGGTGGTGAAGTTCTCGCTGCGCTCGCGCGCCAACAACGCCGGCCGCAACCCGTCCTGGAACTCCTACGAGAAGATCCGCGACGTGATCGAGAAGCGGATGTTCTCCCAGGTGGAGGACCTGTTGCCGGTGATCAGCTTCGGCTCCAAGAAGGACGGCGACACCGAAACCAAGCATGGCCAGTTCGTCGAGCGCATGGTCGCGCGCGGCTACACCGAGCGGCAGGTGCGCCGCCTGGTCGAGTGGTACATGCGCGTCAAGCAGTCGGCGTGACGAGCGGATGACCTGACGCGTGGACATCATCGACCGCCGACCCAACCCGCACGGCAAGAACCTGGAGAACCGCAGGCGCGTGCTCGTCCGGGCGCGCGAGGCGGTGCAGCGTGCCGCCCGCGACGCGGTGGCGTCGGGCAAGCTGCGTGAGGTGGGGCAGGAACGCGCCATCTCGATCCCGTCCGACGCGCTGCACGAGCCGAGCCTGCACCGCGTGTTCTCGTCCGGCGTGCGCGACGTCGTGCTGTCCGGCAACAAGGTGTTCTCGCCCGGCGACCGTCTGCAGCGGCCGCCATCGGGCAAGGGAAGGGGCGGCGG
>CAXTOD010000001.1:0-47952 GCA_964245705.1 uncultured Acetobacteraceae bacterium | reverse complement strand
GGGCGGAGCGCAGGACGGTCTTGTAGGTCCGGTGTGGTGATCGTTGCTGCCGTGCAAGGGCTTCCTGCCGGACCCGTTCGGCGACCGTCGCCACTTCGTCTTCGTCGACCTCGCCGCCTCCGGCGTGCCCCGACAGGATCGCCCGGACCGCGTCCGCCAAGGCGCGGCGCCACTGCACCAGCGTCCCGTGGCAGTCGAAGGTGATGATCCTGGGTTCGGGATCGAGCGTCAGCACGGGCAGGCCCTCCTGTGTGCGTCCGGATGGTTCGCTGGCCGGCCCGTCAGCCCGTCCGGCCATTCCGACCGGTTGCAGCCCCGTTCCCGCCGAGATCCTGGCGCATGTCGCCCAGGCCTTGCGTCATCCCGCCCATGCTCTGGGTCATCCCGCCCATGGTCTGCGTCATCGCGGCGGCCGGTTCGGCCTGCTGCCGGGTCGGGCGCAGCGACCAGAACGCGTCGGCGACGTCGTCCTGGATGTGGCGCAGCTCGACCTGCACCCAGTCCAGGAACTCGTGCAGGCCGCGCAGGATGATCTGCTCCACCGTCTGGTCCGCCAGCGCCGCGCGCAGCTCCTCCAGCCGCTCCAGCGCGCTGCCGCCCTGGCGCAAGCCGTAATCGGTGCGCAGCTGCGACAGGCTGCCGTAGACCTGCCGCAGGGTCAGCACCAGCGACCGGGGAAACGCGTTGTTGAGCAGCAGGAACCCCACCACCGCGGGCGCCGTGAGCGAGCGCGGCATCACCCGGCGATAGGCGTGGTAGGCGGCGGCCGAGCGCAGCACCGCGCTCCACTGGCTGATGTCGACCGGGCTGCCGATCCCCGCTTCCGGCGGCAGCAGGGTGTGGTACTTGATGTCCACCAGCCGCGTGGTCTGGTCGCCGCGCTCCAGGTACTTGCCGATCATGTAGAAGTACCAGCCCTGGTCCCGATAGAACGTGCCCTCGATGATGCCGTTATGCGTCTGGCAATCCTGCTTCAGCCGGGCGCACAGCCCGGACAGCTGCGAGGAGCGGATGTCGTGGCTGCCGAGCTGCCTGACCCAGTTGTGGAACACGTTGATGTGCGTCCACATCTCGGTGGAGATCAGCGGGCGCAGTGTGCGCGCGTTCTCCCGCGACTCGTTGATCAGGCTGGCGATCGAGTTCGGGTTCTCCCGGTCCAGCACGTAGAACTCCGCCACGCCCTGCATGTCGGCCTCCTGCCGTGCGGCGTGGTAGCGCGCCTCGTCTGCGTTGATCTGCACCACCGAGCGCCAGCCGTTCTCGACCTGGCTGGTGCGGGTGAAGGTTTCGGTGACGTCGATGATCCGGGCCAGGTTCTCGATGCGCTCCATGTAGCGCGCCAGCCAGACGATGTTCTCGGCGTAGCGCGACAGCAGCGCCTGCGGCTGCAGCGGGTCCACCAGCGCGCCCGGCATGGTTCCGATCACCACGCACGCGTCCTCACGACAGCACCCACGTGTCCTTCGACCCGCCGCCCTGCGACGAGTTCACCACCAGCGACCCCTTCTTCAGCGCCACCCGCGACAGCCCGCCCGGCAGCACCCAGGTCGAGGCGCCGGTCACCGCGAACGGGCGCAGGTCGACGTGCCGCGCTTCAACGCCGTTCTCGCACAAGGTGGGCGCGGTGGACAGGTTGATCACCGGCTGGCTGATGTAGTTGGCCGGGTCCGCCTTGAGCTTGGCGCGGAACTCGTCCAGCTCCGCCCGCGTCGCGTGCGGGCCGATGATCAGGCCGTAGCCGCCGGACTCGCCCACCGGCTTGACCACCAGGCGCTCGAGGTTGTCCAGCGTGTACTGCAGGCCCTCCGGCTCGCGGCAGATCCGGGTCTCGACGTTGTCGAGCACCGGGTCCTCGTCCAGGTAGTAGCGGATGATGCGCGGCATGTAGGCATAGATCGCCTTGTCGTCGGCGACCCCGGTGCCGACCGCGTTGGCGATCGCCACGTTGCCGCGCCGCCACGCGTCCACGAGCCCGCGCACGCCGAGCTGGCTGTCGGGACGGAACACGTCGGGATCGAGGAAGTCGTCGTTCAGGCGCCGGTAGATCGAATGCACCGGACGGAGCCCCGCGATGGTGCGCATGAACACGCGCGCGTCCTCGACCACCAGGTCGCGGCCCTCGACCAGCGGCACGCCCATCTCGCGCGCCAGGAACACGTGCTCGAAATAGGCCGCGTTGTAGATGCCGGGCGACAGCAGCACGACCTGCGGATCGACCACGCCCGCCGGCGCCACCGCCGCCAGCGCCTGCTGCAGCCGCACGCCGTACTCCTCCACCGGACGGATGCCGATGCCGGCCACCAGGTCCGGCAGCACGCGCAGCATCATGTGCCGGTTCTCGATCACGTAGGACACGCCGGACGGGGTGCGCGCGTTGTCCTCCAGCACCAGGAACCGCCCGGCGTCGTCGCGCACGATGTCGGTGCCGTTGACGTGGACGTACACCCCGAGCGGCACGTCGAGCCCCATCACCTCGGGCCGGAAGTTGGCGTTGCCCAGCACCAGCTCGCGCGGCACCACGCCGTCCTTCAGGATCGCCTGGTCGTGGTAGATGTCCCACAGGAACCGGTTGATGGCGGTGACGCGCTGCACCACCCCGCGCTCGATCACGTCCCATTCGGGCGCGGTGAGGACCCGCGGGATCAGGTCGAACGGCAGGATGCGGTCGATCGCGTCGCGCTCGGAGTACACGGTGAAGGTGATGCCGAGGTTGAACAGCTCCGCTTCCGCCGCGCCCGCGCGGCGCCGCAGTTCGGCCACGTCCAGGCCGCGCAGCCGGTCGCGGATCAGGCGCACCGTCGGGTCCTCCGGATCGGCCGCCTTCATGATCTCGCAGAAGAAGCGCTGCGCGCCGTAGCCGGCGAACAGGCCGCTCATCGCCGCCTCCGCCGCCGGGGCCGCCGCGTCCGGACCGCTCATCGCGTCCCGGATCCGCCAACCGTCCGGCGGGAGCCGGTCCGGTCCAGGCGCGAGGGAGTCATTCCGTCCACCTGATGCTGTCGTCGATGCCGGTCAGGGAAGCAAGAAACCCGCCACCTGGCTAGCGGCGATCCGGCTGCGGCCGATGCCGGGCCCGCTTCCGGCGCCTGCCCCCGCTAGAAGCCGCGGTAGAAGAACGGCCGGTAGAGATACGGCCTGTAGAAGAAGGGCCGGTAGAAGAACGGGCGAGGCAACGGCCGGAACGCGTACACCGGCACGACCGGCCGGTACAGCACCGGCGGCGGATAAGCGTATACCGGGACCACCGGCACGGCCGCCACCAGGACCGGCGCCGCGCGGCGCGCCACCTGGCGACGGTGGACGGAACGGACGGGACGGGAGCACCGGGAACTCCGCCCGCTCGCCCCCGGGGCGTTCAGCGGCCCCTGCAGCGGCCCCGCGGTGATCTGCGACTGCGCCACCACAGCGCCCGCCGCTGCCGCCGGGGATGCGGACCATTCGATCGTCCTGGACGGCGCGGCCACCGGCTCCCCTGCTGCGGCGGCCTCCGTCCCGACGCTGGCGGCAAGCGCGCCGGCTGCCGCCAGCGCGGCCAGCCAGCTGCCCGGGAACCTCCGCATCCTCATCGGCATCGAGTTTCTCCGCCGGCCGCACGGCGCTGGCTGGTCGTGGTCATCGACAGCCCAATATTCCATGACGCCACGTGCCGCGGGATGGGACGCCCGATGAACGATGCGTGATCCGCAGCCTCCGTTCCTGCGTCATGAGCCACCCGGCGCGCCGGCTTGCGCCCGTCCGCGAATCTGGCACTAGGATGCGGCAGCCGGACAGGTGGCCGAGTGGTTTAAGGCAGCGGTCTTGAAAACCTGCCGGGTCGTGCCGGCGCATCCGGGAATGGCGGCTTTCCGCGGCCTTTACCCTGTTCAGGCCGGCGCGAACGCCGCGAACAAACGGAGAAGCTGCGCACCGCGTCGGCACAAGATGCGGCACAGCCTCAGCTAGCCCGTGGCCGCCCCATCATCCCCAGCACCGCCGCGCCATCCCGTACCGCCAGCGCGATCCGCGCGCACTCCATGAGCTCCCGCGCGACCCGCACCGCCTCGCCTGGCTCCATCTCCACGGTCTCACTGCCGGTCCGAAGGAACACCGCCCCCGGCGCCGGCGTGAGGATGACGCGCTGCTGCTTCACTTCCCGCCCGCCACCTCGGCCTGGCTGAACCCGGCCGGTAGCGGCGTGTGCTCCCGGTGCCAGAGGCAGTCGTGGATCAGCCGGTTGCAGATGCTGTCCGGGTCGGTCGCGGTGACCACCTCCCCGGTGTAGTGGACGCTCTGCACGTAGCCGCCGCTGATGCGGATGATGGCGTGGCAGATGCCGGGCCGGCCGAGCTTCACCTCGTAGATCCCGGCTTCCAGGTCCACGTCGTCGCCCGCCTGGGCATAGTCCCACTGCAGGACGGACTGCGTGCGGCTGATCAGCTGCCGCTCCGCCGGGACGCCCATGCAGGCGATGATGTCGGGCTCCGCCGCGCCGACCAGGTGGGTGCGGGCGCGGTTGGCCTCCAGGGTTGCGCAGCCCGACAGGGCCAGGAGGGTGCCGGCGAGGAGCATGTGCCTCATGACGCGATCGGCCGGCCGTGACCCGCCATGACCGCCTGCCAGCCGGCCAGGTCCTGCCCGAGCACCGTGCGGCCGTCCTTCAGCGCGTCGGCCGACACGTAGGCGATGGCCTGCACCACGTTGCGGTGGAAAGACGGGTCGAAGGCGTACTCCAGCCCCCACGAGATGAATCGCCAGTTACCGTCCGCCAGGCGCGCGTGCCCGTAGACGAAGTGACCACCCAGCTGCCGCTCGCCCGGGCGGGACGACCACACCGCCGGCGGCGAGCTGCCGTCCTGGGGCATGACGGTGTCGGTCACCACGATGCCGAAGCCGATGCCCAGGCACTCCCTGGCGCAGAAGGACAGGTCGGCCTCGTTCCGGGGATCGACCTCGAACGCCGCCGCGAACCGGTCCCGGGTGCCGTCCAGCATCGCCAGGCCGCCGTTGATCAGGAACTCGGCGATCTGGTCCATGTTGCCGCCCTGGTCGGTGGGGTTGTTCCCCTGGGCGTCCGTCTGGGTCGGGTCGTAGCCGAACTCCTCGTAGAAGGAGACCGCGAGCGCGGTCAGCGTGTCGCCGCTGATGAAATGGCCGGTGAGGTTGAACACCACCACCTGCATCCGGTGGTAGAGCCCGGCGAAGGCGCAGTTGCCGACGCGGTCGTTCCCCAGCGCGCCCGACTGCGCCGGGAAGCCTTGCGAGTAGTCGAAGGTGCTGACCGCCGTCTCGATGCCGAAGCGCGCCTTCAGGTCGCTGAAGTGCGGCAGCGTCGGCGTGCGGTCCGGCGGCAGGTTGGGACCAGGGTCGTGTGCGGGATGGCGTCCAGGGGCATGGATCAGCTCCTCAGCGGGTTTGGGCGGCGCGCACGGCTCGGCGCATCTGGCCGTAGTCGCGGACGAACAGGCGCAGCACGGCGCCGGGTGGCAGGGCCGCCAGTTCGCGGGCGGCCTGGTGCTGCTGGTCGAGGGTGTAGGGCGGGACCACGATCGCGTCGGCCGGGTTGACGATCGAGGCCACCGGCGGCGCGGGCCTAGAAGGTGCCGGCGTCGAGGTCGTGCTGCACGCGGTCAGGAGCGTGCTCAGCATCAATGACGCGCTGGCGCTCAGCCACCGCGTCCTGGTCAGCCCGCTGCCGAGCGGCGTCCTGCGCTGCGGTCGCATCGGCATCGGCCTTCTTCCCTTCCAGCCAGTCCGCCAGCCAGCGCAGGACGGCGATCAGCACGCCCATCAGTCCGTGCTCCGGTCGAGCCACGCGAGCAGCTCGACCAGGAGGAACCACAGGCCGACCAGCAGGGAGGCGGTCCCGACGACCGCGACCACCACCCAGAAGATCGCGTGGTGCGTCACGCGATGACGAAGTGCGGCTTGTCCCCGGCCTCGTCGGCCGACGAAGTGGTGGTGACGGTGCGGGCGGTCAGCCAGGCGATGACCTTGCCGAGCTCGGCCTTGACCGCCGCCTCGGCGCCCTCGACCTTCGCCGCCGCGTTGGCGATGTCGGCCTGGAAGGTCGGCAGGAGGGTTTCGAGGTCGGCCGCGATGGTGGGCGTGGCCGTGATGACGCCCGTCACGCCCGCCTGCGTGACCTGCAGCGCGTAGAGCGCCAGCTTCTCGGCCTCGCTCAGCTCGAGCGACAGCACGCCGCTGCCGAACAGATTCTCGAAGAAGCTGGCGATGGATTTGTCCTGCATGGTGATGGTCCTTGGTTGCGGTGGATCAGTGGCGGCCGGGGCCAAAGCCCCCGCCGTGCGGCCCGGGTCCCCAGCCGTGCGGATGGCAGTGCCAGCACGGGCCAGGCGGGGGTGCGACGATGCAGCCGGAGAGCAGGCCGGCGAGCACCAGGATGGCGAGGCGGGTCATGCGGCGGCTCCTGCGACGGGCGGCGGCACCGATGCGCTGGGGCCGGCCGGGACGGATGGATCGCGGGACAGCAGGGTGCCCAGCCGGCCGACGATCATCCGGCCGATCGCGTCTTCGGTGATGCCGGACCGGGCAATGGCGTCCGGCACCGTCGCCAGGACGTGCTGCACGCCCGACGCGATGGCCGCGCTCTTGATGTCGACGCTGGCCGGCTTGTTGCTCTCGGCCACCAGCGCCGCGTAGGCCAGGCCAGCGCCGGTGTTGCAGGCCTGGTCGATGGCCGTCACCGCGGCGGCGTTCCCTTCGAGGTGCAGCTTGCGCGCGATCAGCGCCGCGACGATCGGGCCGGATGCGGTGACAACCGCGGCGGCCGTGCCGATCAGCGCCTGCACCAGGGGCGAGATGTCGACGATCATGTGCCTGCTCCTGCGAGGTCGTCCGCGGTCAGGGTGAGCGCGTCGGACAGCGGCACGCCGAGCCCGGCCACGCCGACGCGGTAGAAGGCCTGGCCACCCCACGTGCCGCGGTAGCGCACGCCGATCGCCCATTCGGGGCGCCGCGAGCCGAGGGCGTAGTAGCTGTCCGCCCCGCCCGTGATGTCGGTCAGCGTGCCGTCGACCAGCTGCTGCGCGAGTGCGAGCGCGGTGCGGAACTCAGGGTCGCCGGCGCTGACCGCGAGCATGGCCGCGTGATCCTCGCTGCCGGGCGTCCAGCAGTCGTACTGCCCGCGCGCCAGGCACACGGTCAGGATCGTGCGGCCCCACCAGCCGGGCTGCTTCGCACGGTTGCCGATCGAGCACAGCACCGCGTGCATGCCGAGCGTCCCGCCGCCGCGCGCCTCGCCCCAGGCCGTGCGGCCCGCGACCTGCACTGGGTCGGCGAGCATGGCGTCGAGCGACGGACCGAACAGGAAGTCGCGAAGGCGGGCAAGGATCTTCATCGGCCAAAGTTCCTGCCGTCGAGCCGGTCCACCAGCTGGTCCACCCGCTCGTCGACGTGCTTCTGCAGCGTCTGCATGTTCGCGCTGATGGTCGGGATGGACGCGACCTTGTCGGTCATCGTGTCCATCTTGGTTTCCATCTTGCTGAGCGCGTTCGTGATCCGCTGCTCCAGGCCGGTGATCTCCTCGCGGCGCACCGTGCTGCGATCAAGCGTCTGGAGCGCCAACTCCAGCTTGCCCAGCGCTGCCGTGTTCGCGTTGTTGAAGGTGTGCAGCTGCTTGCTCATCCCTTCCGACACGGCCTTGCACTCGGCGATGCCAAGCTCGCGCACGCGGCTCACTTCGGAGTTGATGTACTTCGACACCGCGATCACGCCGCCGATCAGCGTCAGCAGGCACATCGCGAGCGCGATCAGGACCGTGGCGAGCTCCGCGCTCACCGGTGCATCCCCGACCACTGCACCGTCCCCATCACGGCAAAGACGCCGCACACCAGGCTGAACACACCGGCCGAGGACAGCATGTGCGCGAGAAGGCCGCCGCCGGTCAGCATCAGGCCCCAGAACAGCCACAGCATCGCCGTCAGCACGGTCACCGCCGGGCGGCACCAAACCGGCGCCCAGAACAGCGACCACAGCAGCGCCAACGCGTCGCCCAGCATCACGCTGCCCATGGCCGCCGCCGGGATGTGCAGCGCCCGCAGCAGCGCGAACATGGGCCGCGTGTTGTAGCTGTGCGGCGAGGCGAGCAGCGACAGGCAGGACGATGCGGCCCACGCCGCGACCGCCAGGAGGAACATGGTGGGATCGCGGCCGCGCAGGTCGTGCAGGGGGCGGAGGTTCACTGCACCTGCCCGCTCAGCAGGAACGTTGAGGCGCTGTCGACCAGCACCTGCGCCTTGGCGTACTGCCCCGTGGTCGCATGGGTCAGCGTCCCGGTGCCGGTCTGCTCCAGCGTCTCGCCGGACCCGCCGGCGAAGGTGATGGTGCCGCCGCTGCCGGCCTGGACCACGTCGATGCGGCACCCGACCGACAGGCCCGTCGGGACGGTGTAGACATGCGCGCTGGAGACCGGGTCCTTGATCGTCGTGCCGCAGTCCGTCTGCGCGATGGTGTAGGCCCCGGTCGGGCTGCCGGATACGACGCTGCCCTGCGCCTGGAGGGCGCCGGCGACGTTGATCAGGCCGCCGAGTTGCGCCGTGCCGGTCGCCACCGTGTTGCTGACCGCCGCCGAGCCGAGGCCGAAGGCGACGGTGGGCGCCACGCCGGTTGGGTAGTTGCTCCCCGGGTCGACAGCCACCTTGAGCACCGCGACGTTGACGTCCGGAACCGTCGCTAAGCTGCCGGCTGTGCCACCCTGGATCGTGAAGGGAGCGGCTGGTGTGCCTGAGATGGCCAAGTTGGTGTTGTAGGTGAACAGCGGCGCCGTGGTCGTGGTGATGCTGCCGCCCGAGCCCGTGCTTTCCGGCGTGATGGTGCCGAGCGTGTTTCCTGACCCGTCGGTGATCGGATAGGCCGTGCCGGCGGAATATCCTGCGCCGCTGCCGCTGGTCGGATAGTTGAACGACAGCACCTTGACCGCCGCGACGTGCCCCGTCGCGGTAACCGCACCGGTCCCGGTGGCGGGCGAGAAGGTGACCGGGATCGGGGTCACGCTGGTCGCTCCGGTGTTGTAGTAGCTGGCCCCGCTGGTGACGGTGACGCCGCCGACGCTGTTAGCCACGGTGATGCCGGCGGAGGTCAGCGCGTTCAGCGGCACCGTCGTCCAGTCGGTGCCGTCGACCTCGCCTGTGCCGGTCGTCCGGCGCATCCAGCCGAGCACGGTGCTGGTTCCGACGGGCGCGGAGTTCCAGACGAAAGTCCCAGCCACCCAAGGCCCGCCCGCCGTCGGCTCCGCGCTCATCGCCTGCGGCGGCGCGAACAGCAGCGTGTCGTAGGTGGCCGAGGTCGGGTCGCTGTCCAGGACGAACTGCTTGAAGCCGCTGGTGTGCGCCAGGCCGATGCCCTTGTTCGAGGTCGAGAAGGCGTTCGGGACCGCGATCTGGGCGAAGTCGATGTTGTCGTAGAAGCTGTTCGGCCCGAGGTAGCCCGAGGCGCCCGGCGTCAGGGACGGGTCGATGTTGGTGTCTGCCGACACGTTGCGGAACCAGTTGCCGTGCGCGACGACCGAGAACTGCGGGCTGGTGGGGAGGCTGTCCAGGATGCCCACCGGGCCTTCCGTGGCGCTCTGCCAGGAGCCGGACAGGCCGCGTCCGGCCGCGGTATGGAAGGGGTCCAGGTCGAACAGGTTGCTTTCGAGGTTCAGGATGCCCTTGAGCGTGGCCGGGTTGCCGCTGTCCAGCGACACGCCGGCATTGTTCATGTCCTTGATGGTGTTGCCGCGGAAGTCGATCGTGTCGAAGTTTACGCCGCCGTTGCCGATCTCCAGGCCGTTGTAGAGCCCCTCCATCAGGTTATCGACGACCTTGAGGTTCCGGATCGCGCCGCCATACAGCTGCACCCCGACACCACGGAACGCCGCGTCGGGCAGCGGCCCGTCGAAGCCGTTTGGCTCGCTGGACCGGGTGAAGATGTTGCCCAGCAGCAGCTTGGAGAAGGTGGTGAACCGGCTGTCGCCGCCGCTGGCCGGATTGGCCGGCAGTTCGCGCGAGAAGATGTTGTGGCTGACGATGATGTTCGCGTTCGCGGCCGTCGGGACTGTGGTCGCGGTCGAGTTGGCGTTGTGCTCGTAGTAGGGCACATGGATCGTGCCCGCCGCCTCGCCTGCCGCGTTGCCGGGCAGCGCCGCCGTGCCGGGGATCGCGCCGTAGGTGCCGGCGCGCGCGCTATCCCCGGTGATCAGGACGTACGGGTTGTTCGAGAACAGGTTGTCGATGTAGTAGCGGTTGATCACCCCGTAGCAGACGTTGTTGGTGATCAGCACCGTCCCGCCTGCGCTGAAACCCTCTTGCGTTCCCGTCTGGCCGCTTGCCGGCACCTCGTTGATGGCGATGCAGTGCCCGCGCGGGTAGGCGACCACGTTGTCGCTGATGACCTCGTCGCGCGCGCTCAGGTCGTGGATGCCCTCGGTGTCGAGCAGGTAGTTGCCGGTGATCACCGCATCGCGCCGGGCGCCCTGGAGTACGCCGCCGGTGACTGGGCTGCTGTCGCTAGTGGCGCTGTGGACCGCGATCGCGTCGTCGTCGACGTGCTCGATCCAGTTGTTGGTGACCGTGGTGTCGGCGTCGCTGGATAGGTTGATGCCGTCGCGGCCGCCATAGGCGATGTGGCAGTCGTTCACCACGACATGCGTGGACTGCCGCGGCGAGATGGACATCAGGCGCGCGTCGTAGACCCCGACCCGCTCGAAGCGGAGGTTGGTCACGTCGTAGGGCAGGAACGGATAGGCGCCGGACCCGTTCTGCAGCGTGCCGTAGGTGTTCCAGGACCCGGTGACGTTGAAGTCGCGGAAGGTGATATTGCTGGCCACGTTGTTGACCAGCAGCGCCTCGAACAGGTTGGCCGAGATCGAGCCGCTTGCCGTGCCGTCGTTGTCGTTCCAGAGGACCTTGGTGGCGTCCATGCCGAGGCCAGCGACCGTGGTGTTGCTCGGGATGCCGAAGCCGCCACCGCCCGGCGAGGTGAAGAACAGTACCGGCTGGTCGAGCAGGATGGTCGAGGCGTACACCCGCTGCGCGTCGGTGATCGCCTGGTTCAGCGCCGCCGTGTCCGAGGTGGCATCATTGGGCTTGGCGCCGAGCGAGGTCAGCGAGATGGTCAGGCTGGTCCAGGCCGACATCGGCACGGCGACCGCGCCCGCGTACGTCGCTTTGAAGACCGCGCCCGAGAAGTCGCCGCCTGAGGCCTGCACCGCGCCTAGAATGCGCGGGTCGCTGTAGCTCGCCACGCCGCCCGCGCCCACCGGCAGCTTCGCCACCGGTACGGCCGGCAGGTTCGCCGTCGGCAGAAACGCGTTGCCGTCGAGACCGGCAACGCCATTCGGCTGGCCAAGCATGGAAGAGAGCGCGGTCTGGATCTGCTGGGGCGTGACAGTCCCGCTCCCGATCCCCGGGTTCGCGCCGGCCCCGCTGTCGAACAGCCCGTGCGTGCCGGCAGTCTGCGCCAGCGCCGGCAGCGCGGTCGTGCTGAGAAGGATCGCCAGCGACCAGGCGCGCATCGGCACCGCACTCCAGATGGTGCGGTCGGCCTACCGGGCCGGTGTTATGGCGGTGTTACGGCGGTCAGTCGCGGTAGCTTCCGGCGTCGTCGCTCTCGGCGGCTGGCATCAGGTGGAAGGCGCGCACGTCATGGGTCCGGGCCATGTTCGTCGCGCAGGCGATGTTCAGGACGGCGAACACGCCCCAGAACCAGCGACAGGCCGTGTCATCCGTTCGCCAAGCGCAGAAAGCGAGGCCGGCACCCATGATGAGCATGACGATGCCCATCAGTTCCCCGGCGAGAAAGTTGGCCAGCTGGCCTTGCCCGTCGATGGGCTCAGCCAGAAGGTCTGCCCGGTGTTGCGTCGGACCGACTGCTCGTAGCGACGGAGATAGCCCGGCGACATGGCCTCCTGGATCTGGTGGGTGAAGAAGTACTCAAAGATCGCGCGGGCATAGAACAGGTTGGCGAACGGCAGCTGGTTCATCGTGGTGCGGAAGGCATCGGCCGACAGGTTCTTGGCCGCCGCCTTCGACTGGCGCGGGTTGCCCTCCGCGGCCGACACGGCAACCTGCTTCATGTTGTTCCACATGTCCATCAGCGCGGAGACGCCTTCCCCCAGCACCGGGCCTGCCAGCGTCTCCGCGAAGCTGTGCCCGAAGCGGCTGGTCTGCCCGAACAGGAAGTCGCCGAAGATGCCGAGCCCGCCGCCCTGCGCGATGGCAGCGATTGCCGTCGCCGGATCCATCGGGTTGCGCGGGTTCCGACCGGACGCCAGGTCGCTGATGACCATGCGGAGGTAGCCGAACGCTGCGCCGGCGGCCGCCATGTGCGCGATGCCGATGGCTGCCTGTGTGCCGGTCCGGGTGCTGTAGATCTCGCGCCCCAGCCCGCGCGTCACCAGCGCCGTGGGCCACAGCTTGAACTGCGCCAGGAACCGCAGCGCCTCGCCGGCCGGCGTGCCGGGCCGCGTGCCCTGCAGCAGGATCGCGCGCTCCTCGACGCCGGGGCTGATCATGGCCCGGCCGCCGGTGTCGTTGATGTAGGCGTGCAGCTTCATCGCCAGCGCCTGCCGGCCGTCCGCCACAGCCCGGTCGACGCCGTCCTGCTTCGCCCCGTCCGGGATGGCGCCGCGGTCGCGCAGCGCCGCCTCCATGGCGGCGGTATCCACCCGCTCGCCCGCGTCCGGCGTCAGGAAGGTGCGGCCGTGCGCCTGCGTATGGTCCGGCACGCCCCGGAGCATCTCCCATTCCTCCGGCGACACGTCGTAGGCGGTCAGCATGGTGCGCAGCTCGTCCGGCAGCGCGCCGAAGCCGTGCTGGAGGTTGCGGCCGAGATGCCGGGACAGCAGCATCTCGGCGCCGCTGCGCATGGCGTCGTAGAGGTAGGTCAGGCCGGTGTACTTGAAGTAGGTGTTGGCGATCGAACTGGCCCGGCCCGGCAGCCCGTCGTCCGGATCAAACCGGGACCGGATGTCGTTCACCAGCCCGTCCAGACCGGCATGCAGCAGATCGGCCACCTCCTTCGTGTCGGTGCTCCGGCCGCGCCCGCGGAAGAAGGACTTGGCGTAGTCGCCGTAGTTCTCCAGGAAGCCGATGCCATGGTGGCGCAGCTCGGCCGCCCGGGTCATGCCGGCGGACAGGTGGGTAAGCGCCACGCCGCCCAGCTTCGCCATGCTCTCGTCCAGGCGCACCAGCGACGCGATGCGCGCGGCCTGCCGGTTGACCGGGATGCTGGAGGTGCCGTCCAGCACGTCGAACCGGTTCTGCAGCGCCTGGCGCCAGTTTTGAACCTTCGCCACCTGCTCCGGGTCGGTCTCGCGCAGGCTCTCCTGGAAGTGCCGCAGATCCTGCTCGAACTCGGCGCGCGGGTTGGTGCCGAACCGGCGCATGATCGCGGTGAGCCGGGCCGAGCGCTCCAGGTTGCTCATCAGCGAGCGCAGCAGCGACCCGTGGCCGAACTGCTTGTTGTAGTCGATCCAGGATTGCGCATCCTTGAAGTGCAGGAGGCGCTCCTGGCTTGCCTTCTTCGCGGCGTTGCCTGGACCGGTGAAGGCAGGGTCCTTGAGACCGACCGGTCCGTCCTTGCCGATGTGCACACCGGTCGTGAGCGCGTGCCACGTGCTGTTCAGGAAGCCGTCCCGGTTGTCGACGCCCTCGAAGGTCCGGTCCTGGTCGAGCTTGAGCAGGATCTCTGCCTTCCACGCATCGAGCCCGGCCTGCCGGATCTTGTCGGCGTCGTGGCTGGTGCGGGTGATGTAGCCGGCATAGTCGCCGATCCACCCGCCGACCTTGTTCACGCCCTCCTTGGCCAGCGACTGATAGCGGTGGAAGATCTGCGCGACCTGAAGCGCCTCCTTGTCGCCGCTGATGCCCGGCTTGCCGTCCGCGCCCTTGGACAGCTCGAACATCTCGCGGCCGATCGCCTCGTCCTTCGTGCCACCGCGCGCCACCTTGAACAGCCCGGCCTTCTGCAGGTCCCGCGCCATCCCGGCCTGATACTCGTCCTGCAGCGCGCGCCACTCCGCCTGCGCCGAGAACCGGCCGCCCTTGGTCGGCGTGTTGATGCCGTGGATCTCGGCGCGCATGCCGTCCACCACGTTGGGCGCGTTCTCGATCCGGGTGCGTCGCGCCTCCCGCGCCTGACGGTTCAGCAGCGCGTTCCGCTTCTCAATCGCCGCCGCCATGCGAGCTTCGTCACCGAGCTCCTTGGCGGCCTGCCGGATCGCGGCGTCCCGGTCCAAGCCCTGCTCCCGCATGACGCGCTCGCGGCGGGTGTCCACCTGGTCGAGGATGTCCTGCGCCGTGTCGCGCGTGATGCCCTCGCCACCGGCCTTGGCGATCTCGTCCAGGCACTTCTCGTAGCCCGATGCCATCAGAGACCGCTCCTCGACAGGCAGATGCCTGCCTGTTCCATGGCCGCCGCGTGCTGCTCGGCGAGGTCGACGCCGGCCTGGGCTGCCTGCATTTCGGGATCAGCCGGCGCTTCAGGTTCCGTGGGGGCGAGCTCGGCACCCGAAGCGCCGGGCTCGGATGCCGGCTTCGGCTGCGCACTCTCCGGCTGCCGATACAGCGCCTCCAGGTCCGCGATCTGCTGGTTCACCGCGTCCAGGCTGTCAGCGGTCGAGCTGCGCGCTGCGGCTGCCTCGGCCAAGCGGGAGGTGGCGGTCTGCTGGGGGTGCTGCTGCTGGAGCGCGGTGTTGGCGTCGCGGAAAGCTGCCACCTGTCGCTGCACCGGATCGCCCTCGACCCCAAGGGCTCGCATCGCCGAGGATCGGGACGCCTGATAGACGGCTTCCTGCGGATGCAGCCCCTGCATCGTCAGGTCGACCGCATGCTCGAAATCATCGGGTGGCAGCGGCGTGTCCAGTTCATCGTCGATGTCCTGGATCGCGTGGTAGGCGTTCTCCCGGGCGGCTGACTCCCGCTGCATGTCGACGGCATACTGCTGACCCTGCCGGAAGGAGTCGTCCGCGCCGGCGTCTGCAAATCGCTTCTGGCCGCGCAGCTCGGCGTCGATCGCATCAAGCAGCGTGTTCGTATCGGACCCTTCTGGTAGGTAGCCGGCCTCTTCGGCGATGCTCCGCGCCTGATCCAGCGGCAGGCCGCCGTTCTTGCGCAGGAAGCCGACACGAGCCTTTCCGGCATCCATCGACGCGAGATCGCCGCCGGGGTCACGCACGCCGCCCTTGCGGGTTAGGAATGACAAGAGCGATTCGCCTTGGATCCCGGATGTCGGCTGCGCTAAGCTATCAATATTGCTCTGGTCCCTAGTGCTCAACGGGCCCGCCGAACCGGACTCACCATCGCGGCGGGGCAAAGGTGGGGGCTCCCCGTCCGAACGGGATGCAGGCGGTTCGCGCTCCGACTGCCAGAGCAGTTGTCTCCGGTCGATGTAGCTGTTGGCGAACTTGCCCGCCGTGACGACGGTGTAGTGGCCGTCCGGCTCGGGCCGCAGGGAGACGATCAGCGCTCCGTTGCTGTTCCTCGGTGCCAAGCGTTCTCGATCCTTGCGGACGAGGAACACGGTGCCGTCGTTCTGCTGGCGGACCTCGTTGAAGTTCCGCGCGATGCTCGACACGAAATGCTGCGCATCCGGATAGCCTGCGGCCCGGATCTGGTCCCCGTGCTGCGCCTCGATATGCGCCAGCCCCATGCCGTTGCCGGTGTTCTCGTTGTGCCAGCCGTCCTCAAGCCGCACCGGTCCGGCCGGCAGGTTCGGGATGCCGTCCGGGACCCGCCCCAGGTCGCCAGGCGCGAGGGGCGGCTTAGACGGTGCGGGATCTTTCGCATCGGCTTCTGCCGTCGCCACCTTCATCACCGGGTCGATGTCCACCGGCATGTCGTCCAGCGTCTGCGCCATCCCTGCCCGGAACACCTGCTCGCGCGCCTGGGACGTCATCGCCTCGGCGGCCTGCGACACCGGCGAGGCCGCCACCGCCTCGTCGTGCGTGGCCGCGTCCGCCGCGGCGTCGGTGTCGCGCCCCAGCAGCGCCGGCAGCACGTGCGCGCCGCCGCCGATCAGCGAGCCGAAGGCGATGTTGCGCAGCGCCCCGGCGAAGGACCAGTCCTCCTGCTCGTGCTGGCTCAGCGCATAGTTCAGCGGCTCCATGGCGGCCATGGCGATGCCGCCGGTGGCCGCACCCGCCGCCGCCTTGGCGCCGATCCGGCCGAGCGCGCTGTCCCCCAGCAGCCCGGCGAACCGGGCCTCGCCCACGCCGGGAATCAGCGCAGCCGCTAGGTTGGTCGGGTCGTACATGTCGCCGGCTAGGCCGATTGCGCCCTGCACCGCGCTGCCGGTCAGGATGCTGTTCGGCGCCCGCTGCGCGATGTCCTGCTGGATCAGCTCGGCGTGGTGCCGGTCATAGAGGTCGGAGGCCGTCGCCTCGGACACCGGTCTGTCGAACTTCAGCGTGCCGGGGATGCCGTACTTGGCCGTGGCGTCGGCGGCCGTCAGGGTCGCGCCCGGGTCGAGCTCTTCCTTCGCCCACTGCGCGCCGCGGTAGAGCAGGCTGCCGCGGATGTCGGCCGACAGCGTCTGCCCGGTCACCTGGTCGGTGGTGGTCGGCAGCAGGCTGGTGCCCTGCTGCTGCTCCGGTTCGCTGAAATCGGCAGCGCTGCCCTGGTAGAAACCGACCATCAGTGGATCTCGGCCAGGACGCTGTCGGCAGCCGTGGTGCTGCCCGGCGCTGGCACCGGCTTGGGCGGCAGATAGCGGCCGGCGCGCACGTCGTCGAACGAGACGGACACCGGCGAGCCGTCGGCGCGCAGCACGCGGCGCACCTGGCCGTCGCGCAGCGTCGCGGTGAGGTCGAGCCCGGTATCGTCGGCGTTCGGCATCCATTGGCCGGCCTTGGCCGCGCCGATGAACGAGCTCTGCCGGTCGGTGGCGGTCAGGCCGCGCATGCCGCCGATGTCCTGCAGGTCGCCCGGCTTCAGCCCGGCCGTCACCTGATCGGTCGCCGCCTGCACCTGCGACAACATACCCTTCGGGACGCGCATCGTGCCGTCGAAGTCGTAGCGCTGGCCGAGAATAGCAGCCGAAGCATTGGCGACGGCGGTGGTCCCATTCGTCCCTTGCGAAGAGTAATAGTAGGCCAGCCGCTGGATGCTTGAACGGACGGTATCGTAGAGCGCGACGCCGCCGGGCGTCCCGACCTCCGTGCTCTTCTTGAACGCGACCAGATTGGCGTCGCTGTCGAGAGCCGAGTTGCCCGGGCCACCGTCGATCTGCTTGACGTAATCGGGCGTCGCAGCGGTCTTCAGCTGCTCGACAGTTCCAGCCTGGAGCGCGCGCTGGAAATCGGCTCGGGCCGCCGCCTGCCCAGGCAGATCCATGGTCGCCAGCGTCTGGTAGTCGGCCGGCAGCTTGCCCTGCGTCACCAGCTCGCCGAACGCCTGGTGCCACATCGGGCCGTAGGCCTTGGCCGTCTGGTCGAGCAGGTTGCCCACGTCGACCTTGGATGGATCCGCCGTGGTCAGCTTCTGCACAATGTCATGGACCTGCTGGTTGCCCAGGATCCGCGGGTTCGCAACGCCCAGCTGCGTCTGCACCGCCAGCGATGCGCGCTGGTAGGCCTGGAACGTGCTCGGGTCGTTCGGATCGATCGCCTGCTCGGCCGCAAGCACCGTCGGATGCCCGGCCACATAGGCCGCAGGATCAGCGGCCAGTGCGGCATGCTTCTGGTTCAGCATCGCCTCGTAGCGCTGCGCCACCTTCTGCCGCAGCTCGGCGTTGTCCGGCGTGTCGACCACGGGCGCGGCCGCGCCGCCGGCCGGATCGGTGGCGATGGCAGCGGTGTCCGGCGCTCCGTCCTGCTGCGCCATCGGCAGGCTGCCGGGCGTGTATCTTGCCGGCTGCACCACGCCGCCGCCGGTCAGCGTCTTGCCCTTGAGCCGGATCCGGTTGGCGATCAGGCTGTTCGGGTCCTCCAGCTGCTGCCGGGTCACCTGCTCCTGGTCCGGCGAAGCCCATTGCACGCCCTTGAAGGCGATGCCGGCCTGCTGCTCGATATGCAGCGCCTGCACCGTCTCGTCGGCCTTGTCCGGCGGCAGCAGCGACCGGATCTTCTGCTCCGGAATGGCGGTGGTGGTGTCGCCGTTCATGTAGGCCGCGTTTAGGTTCTTGACCTGCTCGCCGAGCGCCGAGCGCGCCGTGGCTGTCTGTGCCATCTGCAGGTGGTAGGTCCGCTCGACGGCGGCGATGACGCGGTCCTGGACCTCGATCGGCAGGCCGGCCGTGCGCTGCTGCGCCAGCGCGATCTGCCCATCTAGGTCCGGCTCCTGATAGGTGCCCGGCGCGGCCGGCGCGCTGCCTCCGTTCTCGCTGGCCACGCGCGCCACGTAGTTCCGGGTTTCCGACACCGGGATCGCCTGCGCCCACTGGCTGTCGCTGATCTGGCCGTTTCGCGGGTCGCCGTTCTGCTTGATCCACTGGTCGACCTGGCCGGGCCCGGCGTTGTAGGCCGCGACCGCCAGGGTCCGGTTCCCGCCGTAGCGGTCGGTCATCTGGTGAAGGTATTCCTTGCCCAGCGCCTCGTTGTAGGCCGGGTCGTTCCGCAGCCGCGCCTCGTCGTAGGGCAGTCCCACGGCCGCCGCCACGCCCTGCGCCGTGCTGGGCTTGATCTGCGCCACGCCGACCGGCGCGTCCGCTCCCCCAACGCCGGACGACACCGGCTGGCCGTCGGCGCCGAACTGCCGGCCGCCGCTCTCGATGCCCTTCATGGAGGTCCAGACACCGTCCAGCGACGTGCCGCCCGGAATGCCCACCACCGCGCCGCCCGGGTTGCCGATGATGCTCTGGGTGATCCGATCCGCCTGCGCCTGTTGCACCTTGGGCTTCAGCTGCTCGGTCAGCTGCGCGTAGGCGGCGGGAGACATCAGGTTCCGGTTCGATACCAGCAGCGCCTGCGCCGTCTCCGGGTTGTCGCCGGCCGCCGCCTCGGCTGCCTTGGCGAAGAAGGTGTCCCGGTCGGACTGCAGCGCCACCTGCGTCTGATCAGGACCCCACCCCATCGCTTGGCCGTGTTGTCTCACCACGTCTTGGCTCTTGCCGAGTGCCATGCCCATGGCACCAGGGGTGCTGTAGTTGCCCGCGCCGACCTGATGATTAAGCGTAACGGCGGCGTCGGCTTCTGCCGTCGCGCTCTCTGCCTGTTGCTTCCCGAAATGGTCCGCGACGGAAGCGCCGAACATCGCTTGGTAGCGCCGGGCGTCCTGATCGAAGGCCACCTGCTGGCGGGGGTTGGTGAGGCTCCCGGAGATGCTGTTCCGCAGGTCGTCCAGCTGCTTTTCCACACCAGGCGCGGCGGCAACAGCATCTTGGCCATGGAGGGTCAGGAAGCCTGGCTTGCTGGGATCGTTCGGGTCGCCATAGAGAATCTTCTGCGAACCTGAAATGTATTGGTTGCTGGCGCTGTTGGCCTGGATCTGGTTGGCCTGCATCTGCCGCTGCAACATTACATCCGCAGCTTCGCCGGACGCTTGGCCGAACACCTGACCCATCTGCTGAAGCGACGTACCGATGCCCATGCCGAACGCCTCGGGCGAGGTCTCGACCCGCTGCGTGGTGTCGGCGATGCGATCCGGCAGGACGCTCTGCGGCGCGCCGGGATCGGGGACCTGCGCCATCAGGTGAGCCCTCCGAAGGGATTGACGCCGGCCGCTTGGAACGAGGCCCACTTGCCGGCCACGGACGACGCCGAGCCGATCAGGCTGGTGCCGGCGCCGATGAACCCGGACGTGACCGCGTTGCTGGCCGCCGTCTGGTCCACATTCGCCTGCGTGTCGTAGTTCGCCGTCTGGTTCCGGTCGCTCACCGCCTGGACGTCGGCGTTGTAGGTCGTCGCGCCGACATTCAGCGCCGTGGTGCGGGCGATGCCGGACTGCACGTCCCGTGCCGAGCCGCTGTTCACGTCGATGCCGTTCGCGCCCTCGGCCGCCCGGGCCTGACCGAGCCGCTGCGACCCGACCTGGTACTGCTGCTGGGCCGCGACCTGCCCCTGCGCCAGCGCCGTGTCCGCGGCACCCGCCGCCAGAGTCGCGTTGCGCTGCGCGACCTGCGCCTGGTAACGGTCGTTCGCCGCCTGGCCCTCGCCGCCCAGGATGGAGCCGACGGCGCCGACGACACCGCCGGCAGCACCTGCGCCGAGCGCTACCGCTCCCATGTCATCCTCCAGAACGGCGCGCCGTGCGGCCCCAGCGCCTCACGGCCACGGATGCCGAAGCCGAGCCAGCGCATCCAGCGGATCGACCCGAGATACTCAACGTCCACCCAGGCGATCAGGCAGTCGTAGTCCCGCCGCCACTCGTCGACCCAGCGGCGCGTTTCCTCGAGCATCGCCCGCTTGTGCTGGTCGAGCGCCTCGGTGCCGAGCATCCATGGGCAGCCGATCCGCGGCGTCAGGAACGACGTGCCCTCCAGCCCGAAGGCGCACAGCGGCTCATCGTCCGCCACGAAGACGCCGGCCATCTCCGACCGCTCAATGCCGCCGCGCAGCGCGTCGACCGGTTCCAAGCCCAGGCGGCGCACCTCCCGCGCGTCGGCCGTGCGCAGTCGCGGCGCGATCCAGGCGGCGTCGGCCGGCACCGCCTGGCGGCACGCGATCATGTCGTCCCCACTGTCAGCTCCGCGTCCAGCCCGAGCACCGTCACCGGCAGCGGCCGCGTCTGCTGGATAGTGATCTGGCCGTACTCGTCCCACAGCGAGGGGACGTTTACCTGCCGGATGCCCACCCCGATCCCGGTCGACTGCGGCTGCGCTTCGGTCGCCCAGATGTCTTCCAGCGGCGTGAAGCGCACCCCGTCGGTCGAGACGGTGGCGCCGATGGTCTGGCGCAGCATGGCGTAGACGCGACTGATCCGCTTGCGCTTGCCGACGATGGACGGCTGGCCGACGTCGATCGGCAGGGTCCGCAGCGTGGCCGTGTAGGGCAGGCCCAGCGTGACCACCGTGGCGTCGACGCCGAGCCCCAGCGTCACCGCGCCGCCGGCCACGGTGAACGGGCCGACCGGGTTGCCGTCGGCCAGCCCGACCACTTGCGCGCCATTCAGGTGGCCGAGGCCGGTCACGGTGTTGGTCGGTGCCCCGCTGTACTGCAGCCCGCTGTCCACGAACTAGGCCTGCTGGAGGTTGAGGTTCTGGTCCCCAAGCAACCGTGTCCGCATGCGCTCGATGAACATGGTGCTGGCGCCGTTGATCGTGCGCTGCACGGTGAAGTAGACGGCATCCTCCTGGGTGCCGAACGCGCTTTCCTGCACGGTGGCGCAGGAGAAGAACGAGCCGGCCGTCGAGTGCTGGTGCCAGGCGTAGACGTCCTGCTCCTTCAGGTAGGACAGCCCCAGCAGCGTGCCGTCCGAGCGGATGGCCCAGATGATGTCGAACGGCTGGCGTGCGCTGCACCAGTCCACGATCTGGTAGCCATAGAACAGGCTTTCCGCGAGCGCCGACACGTCCGTGCTCGTGTAGATCTGCGCGTAGTAGTTGTAGTTCAGCGCCCGGACCTTGGAACCCTTCGCCTCGACATAGAGGATGTCGTACTCGATCACCAGCGGCTGCACGTTGGCATAGACGCCGCTGAACACCTGCGGCACGGCCACGATGGAGGACGGCGTCAGCGCAGCCCCCGTGCCGCCGCCGGACAGCTTCCAGGAGCCGGACGACGTCATGACGATCAGGTCGGCCAAGCTGACCAGGTGGTGGATCAGGTTGCTCTGGTTCGACGCCAGCGTGGCGGTGAAGGCATCGTCGTCCCGCACCGGGTTCGACACGTCCATGTTGGTGTAGTTGCCCGACTTCGAACCCCACAGCGTCTGCGGGTATTCGGTCGAGCCGGCGAACACCTTGCGCTGCTGGTAGTAGGTCACTGCGCCAGGATAGTTGCCGTTGGCGAACGGGTTGCGCTGCTCCGGCGGCCCGGTGGTGGTGTCCGGCGTGATGTCGAGATCCTGGAACGTCGTCCCGGTGGTGGAGCCGATGAACGACCACACCCCCTGGAACATGCGGTAGACCTTGTAGTAATCGGCGCCGGTCACGGCACCCCAGGCCAGGATGTTGTAGTTCCCATACTGCTGGTAGTAGCCGATGTTATAATTGGTGATGTTGACCTGCGCGGAGATCAGGCTTTCCGTCGCAAGCTCATCCGAAACGCTGGTCACCACGTAGCTGTAGGTCACGCTTGAGATGCCGGGGGTCGTGCCGGTGCTACCAGCGTTCCCGTTGATCGGCCCGGTGCCGGACGACGCGTTCGAGGTCTGCGTGACGAGGACCGGCGCGGCCAGGCCTTCGGAGTACACCTCCGGCGTGAGGGTCCAGTTCAGCGCGCCGAGGCGGTTGAGGTTGTAGACCGGGTAGCTCGGGTGCGTCAGGGTCAGCACGTCGTTGCTCTGCACCCAGCGCAGCAGCTGCGTGTCGCCGGTGGCGTAGGGTGTGGCCAGCTCGTAGGGCGTGCCGTCAGGGTTCAGCAGCGGCGCCCCGTTCGACATGAAGCGCACGTAGCCAGGCCCGAACTCCAGCACGTAGGTCTGCATCGAGTTGAAGACGAAGGGCACCAGCTGGATGGTCGGATCGTTCACCTTGCAAGTGGTGATGTACTCGGTGCCGGACCGGTTCGACGCGCCGCCCTGGACGTGGATGAAGAAGTTGTTGCAGACAGCAAGCCCGCTCTTCCACTTCGCGAGGTCGGAGCGAAACCACAGCTTGGGGTCGAGCAGCCCGGCCGTGAACGCCGCCTGGTAGACGGGCGATGGCGACGGACCGAACGCGGCGGGCGGGCGTGCCATCAGTGCGACAGCGGCGCCGGCCAGTAGACCGTCGCCCCATGCAGCGGGCTCTGCGTCATGATCGTGCCCGACCCGCCTGCAGCCTGTGGCACCATGCCGAAGCTGATGGTGTTGTAGGCCGTCGCCGCCGCGATCCCGGCGAGGACGATGGATCATAGGAAATGAACTGCCGGACCATCAGGGATACACATTGACTACGCCGGCGTTGTTCCACTGCGTCCCGCTTGACTGCCCGGTGCAGCTCGTGGGCAGCACAGCCTTGATCCCGTCGACGAAATAGACCTGGCCGGTGCTCGGATCCACGTCGATAGGGATGTCCTGAAACGTGCCGGTGGCGCTGAACCGCCGTAGCTGCATCCGGCCGCCCTCGCCGTTGTCGTCGAACTGCCACCGCATGATGTCGTAGGCACCGCCGCCGTTAGCCGGTGCATCGTAAAAGCCGAGCGCCCGTTCAGTGGTGTTCAGGCCCTCGATGCCAAGACCTGTGTTGACCGTTGACCCCGCGGCGCCGGCAACATGCGGGCCCGCATTCGGGTTGGTCGAGAACAGCCAGTTTAAACCTTGTGGCGCATCCAGGTAGCCGCCCTGCATCAGGAAGGCGGATCCGGTCTCATAGGCCGAATAGTTCTGCGCCTGCACCCCGCTGAGCCGTAGTACGCCGCCGGTGGTGCCATTGTTCGCGCCTACCGCAGCAATCGTTTGAGCAAAGAAGATCTGCAGGTTGGAAATCCCGACATCGACGTTCGACGAGGCGAGATTAAAAGCGTTCGGCAGCACACCTGCACATTGGGTCGTATTTGACGTTTGAGGGTCGACATTCAGCATCACGTTGGCGAGCCGCATGTTCAGGTGCGTCGTGGTTGCCGCCACGCCCATTGCTTCGCACACCTGGTTGAACTGAACGTTTGCCAGCTGCACCACCTGCGCACCAAAGGTGACGTTCCCAAGGCCGGAGCCAACCGTCTGGTCCGTCGCGAACATCGCGATCGCGTCCTGGTAGAACTCGATCCCAGAACCCTGCAGGTTCGCCAGGTAGTGCATGTCGCAGCCGATCTTGTGGCCGGGACTCGACGTGTCGCCCTCGGTGTAACCGATCACATTCGGGTTAAAGGGATACCACCACAGATTGTCGTGCCAATCGTGCACATCGATGACATTGTCGACCCGGTTGAAGCGGGCGACCGTGTTGAAGCAGCCGAGGTGCAGATGTTCGGCATAAGTATAGATCGTGTTGACGCCGGTTGCTCCGCCCTCGAAATCAATGCAGTTCGTCCCGTTGACCACGTTGATGTCGGCCAAGGCATTGAAGTTCTGGGTGTTCGACACCAGGATGGTGAACGGGTACTGTGTGGGCGCCCAGCCATGCGACATGGTGCAGAAGGCGCCGCAGGGTGAGCCCGGAGGCGTTGGCTGGGTGTACCAGAACGATAGGTGGCGGATCGCCGAGCCGTTTCCGTTTACCGTGATGCACGCGTTGTTCAGGTCGGCGCAGTGGATCCAGGTGCCGAACTGGGTCCAATCGCTCTCGGTGTTGTCGTAGGGGCCAGGCCAGTAGAGCCCATGCGCAGTGCCCTCCAGAATGTTGCCGCTGTGCGCGGCGTCCGAGACCTGGACGCCCTCGTTCAGCAGGCAGGCATGCTTGGTGGCCGGCAGCAGGATGGTACGGCCGCCCAGGGCCGAGCCGGCGTTCAGGGCAGCTTGCAGCGCTGGACTGTCGTCGGTCACCCCATCGCATTTCACACCGCCGGCATAGGTGCTGTCCGAGGCCATGATGATGTCGGTTGATCGCTTGTCCAGGGTGCGGCCGTTGACGGTGCCCTGATCCAGCGGGCTATTTGAAGCCAGCAGGTTTCGCCAGTCGTTCAGGGTCGGGATGTAGTCTTGCGACCATTGCGACGGCGGCACCTGGGCGCGCGCCGTGAGCGGCAGGAGCGAAATCATGGCAGCAAGGAACAGGCGGCGCATCAGTATCGATCCCATGTGGTGACAGCCACGTAATATTTAAACCGGACCGGCGTCTGCGCGGTAATCGAGGTCGGCGCGCCGTTGATCTGCGTCGCCGCGGTCCCGCTGCCGAGCCCGACCGTGAAAGCCGTGATGGTCTGCTCGGTGCCAACGTTGAACGTGTCGCCGTCCTGCGGCGCCAGCGGCAGGTCCAGCGTGCCGGACGCAATGGTGCCGCCGGGTGCCAGCTCGATGCCGGTCGTGTTGTTCGCCGCCTGCACCGTGGCGCCCGCCAGGATGGCGACGCGCGGCGCTGAATGGTCGAACACGCCGCCGGTGAAGTTGTCGCGCGCCCCGAGGTGCAGCAGCGTGCCACCGCCAACCGATCCGGTGCTGGCGGTAAGCGTCTCGCGATAATCATAGTCGATCATGGAGCTCGGGCTGCTTGCGCCGGTGATGTGCCAGTCGATCTGGCCCGTGTAGCCGGCCACCCCGCCGGGTGACGTGGCGCCCGGCATGCCGAGCTCGAGCGAGCCGTTGACGTAGCGCTGCACCGCCCAGTCGAACAGCAGCGACAGCCCCTTGCCGTCGTTCTTGTTCAGCTCCTGGCCGCACGAGATGCCGTCGAAGTCCGGGTGCAGCGCGGACGAAGCCTGAGCGCCCGCGTCCTGGTAGCAGGTCATGGTGGTCGAGGCCGCCCGGTCGTCCTTGAAGCTGATCGGGCCGCCGGACGCGGTGTAGCCGACATCGAAACCCGCTACGCTGTCGCCCGAGATGACGGACCCCTGCGGGTCGAACGTGCTTGGCGAGAATACGACGATGGCCTGCGACTTGTAGCCGCTGCCCATGGCTCCGGCGGCCGGGCCGACGAAGGTATCGCCGTGCGACTGGATCGTGTCGCCACCCAGGGACGAGAGGGCATAGAAGTTGTGCCCGGCCGGTGGATTCACATTGTAGTAGAAGTTATCGTCGCTGAAGAAGGTGGAAACGTTCGCGAGCGTCACGATCGTCTGCTGTGCGCTGAGTGAGCTGTGATCGAGCGTCAGACTGCCCGAGAGCGTGTTCGGGTTAACGACCCAGCTCACGGCGGTCTGCACGAAGACCGTGAACAGGTGGCTGATGTTGATGCCCTGGAACGCATTCCCGTCGATCTGGAACCCGGTCCCGCCGCCCTGCGCCGTGATGTTGTCGAACGTGATGTTCCCGTGCCCGGGACCACCCGCCGGCGCCGTGCTGTGCAGCCAGAACGGGATGCTGGTGGTGTTGCTCTGATGCGCCTGGTCCCACCACATGAGGTCGCGGGCGTTCACGTTGTCCGGGTTGACGAGATACATCCCGCCGGCCCAGTTCACCGTGTTGTCCGAGTAGCCGTTGTCGTTGCCGAAGACGAGGTCGCTGTAGCGCTGGAACGGCGGATTGCTGGCATTGGTCAGCGGGATACCGTTGACCGTCAGGGCGGTGCCGGCGCGGGTGCTGCCGTTGGCGGCGATGAAGTGCAGGCCGTCGACCGCGATGCCCTGTCCCGGGTAGGTCGTGCCGCGGGCCATCTCGTTGCCGTTCGCGTTGGCCGCGAAGCTGACCACGATCCCGTTCGTGCCTCCGGTCCATTCCAGTTCGGAGTGCGCCGACCCGTCGCCGTGGATGTGCACCGAGATGTTCGGGCTGCCGTAGGTCAGGGTCCAGGGCTGGGACAGCAGGCAGCGGCCGCCCGCGATGTCGATCTCCCAGGCGGTGTTGGTGCGAACGAGCGAGCTGGACTGCGCGTTGATGTAGGTCGTGACCTGGTTGAACGCCGCTTGGTCGTCCGTGCTGCCGTTGCACAGCGCGCCGAAGCGGTGCGGGTCGAGGCGCTGCACGGCGGCGTTTGCCAGCGTCAGCGGCGTGGTGGTGCCGGTGCCTAGGACTTGGTTCGCGGATAGGGTGCCGGCGGCATCCAGAAGAGCCGCGCTGTTCGGCTGCCCGAGCGTCCGCGCATCGAGCGCGTTACTCCACAGCGTGTTCCACTCGCTCGCCTGCGGCTTGTAGCCGTTGGTCCAGTCCGGTTTCAGCTGCGCGCGGGCCGCCAGCGGGCACAGCGCGACGCCGGCGAGCAGCAGGATCCGCTTCATGGCAGCTCGACCTCTCCGGTTTCCACGTCGCCGACTTGGTCACCGATCGCGAGATCACCGATCGCCTCGCCGATCGCGATTACGCTGGGGATGATCTCGCCGTGGTATGGCCTCCTCCAGCCGACCGGGCTGTCTCCGATGGCGAAGACGCCGATCCGACCGTCCGGCGTGAAGCCGGGCACGTACTGCCCGCGCTGGGCCGCACCGATCTCGGCTGCCGCGATGCCGGCCAGCTGCACGCCGTTCAGGCCGGCCGAGGCAGTCAGGTAGCTCGGCACCGCGGCCTGGCTCGCCGCCACCGCATCGAGCGCTTGCACGAAGCCGCTGTCGTAGAAGGCCAGCACCTGGCTGACGCCGTGCTCGCGGAACTCGGGCCCGGTGCCGCGCACCGCGATCCAGTCCGGAACGTAGGCCGTGCTCTGGAACCGCCGCGGGCTGTCCGTCATGATGGCGTTCTGCAGGGCGGTCTCCATGCCCTCGCGCGCCTGCGCGACCACCTGTCCGTTCCCGGTCAGGGGCAGCGCGATCTCGGCCGCCAGCGCCCATGACACGAGCTGCTGGAAAGGGATCGGCCATTGCAGCGGGGTGATGGCGTTCGTGGTGTAGGAGCAGGCCAGGGCCGCCACCGCGCCACTGGCTGCTGCCGCCGGCGGGACCCAAGGCAGGTTCGCCCACAGGACCGGGCTGGTGCCGTTGAAGCCCTCGTCGAACGGCAGGCCCTGCTCGAAGAAGTCGTCCAGGTGCCCGTAGGCGCAGGCCGGCAGGTTCGGGTTGAGGATGCCGAGCACCTTCAAGCAGTCGGCCGGCTTGGCGAACTCGTTGGCCCAGAGCGGGTTGCTAGAGGACGCCTCGGCCGTCAGGGTGCCGATCCGCTGGGCGAACCGCCACGGGTAGGCGGTCAGCATCGCCCCGATCACCAGCGGCAGGAACAGGCTGCACGCCTGCGCTTCGGGCGAGCCGTCCGTCAGGGTGGTGAGCGTTGCCTTCGCGCTGGCGCGGAACAGCGCCAAGTTGGCGAGGGTGACAAGCTCAGCAGCCGGCGCCGTCGTTTCCTGGGAGCCGGACATGCATCACTTGCCGGCCGGCTTGGCCTTGCCGTCGTCCTTCGCGGGCTGCGTGGCGTCGGCCAGCTGCTTCTGCAGCTCGGCGATCCGGCTCTGCAGCTCGCGCTCCTTCGCGTCGTGCTCGGCCTGCACCGCAGCGGCGTCCTCGGCCGCTTCCCGCTCCGCTTCGGCCCGCGCCTCGTCAGCCGCCTTCTGCAGCGCCGCCGGATCGACCGTAGCCGGCTTCGGCGGTTCCTTCGGCCCGCTGGCGCGCGGCGGGACGACGCTGTTCGGTGCGTTGGCGCCCATCGGGCCGGCCGGGATCAAGCCGCTGCCCTTGGCGTCCCCCTCGTCCAGGTTCACGCGCATCATGCGGGAGATGAAGCCCGGGTCCTGCGGCGCCGGCCGCGCGCCGATGGTGTCCTTGACCGCCTCGACACGCGCCGCGGCCTCGTCGTCCAGCGGATGGACGTTGAAGCCCGGGTCGTGGTCGAACTCGACCTCCTCGCCGGCCGGCACGATGCGGTCGCCGAAGTAGCTGGTTTCCGTGACGCGGTAGCGGGGCATGAATCAGCTCCTCAGGCCGCGTAGTTGCGCGGGTAGGTGGGCCGGCGGTTGAGGTCGAGCACCAAGCCGGCCTCGATCGTGCCCGCGGTGAAGGCCGCCGACAGCGTGTAGGACAGCTGCAGGTAGCGGTAGGCGATCGAGCCGAAGATCGGCAGCTGGGTGCGCCACAGGAACGGGTCCTGCGCGCTGATGTTGGCGATCGCGACCGGGCCGCTGTCTTCCAGGGTGGTCCAGGTCGCCGCGTCCGGCGAGCCCTGCAGCGCCACCGTGATGGTCGCGCCGGCCGTGCCGGAGGTCGGGAACGTCGGCGCCAGCACGAACAGGCTCAGCGGCTGCGACACGCCCAGGTCGCGCGGCTGGCTGAAGTCCAGGATGTTGGTGGACGCGGTGGGGGTAGCTGCTGCGATGCCGACGAGGGTCTGGCCGTTCGCGAAGAGCAGTGCGCCGTCGACATACATCGTCGTGTCTCCTCAGACCACTCGGGCTTCGGTGTTGAGCAGCTGGTCGCAGCAGCGCAGCGGGATGCCGCGGAAGGTCGTGACCGGCTTGCCGTCCCACTCGTCCATCTTCAGCAGCACGTTGGTTTTGTTCAGCGCCTGCAGGTCCATGGCGGTCAGCAGCGTGCGGTTCATGTAGATCGCCGGGCGGCCGAAGTTCAGCGGCATGCCGCCGCGCGCCATGGTCGCGTCCTGCACCGGGCCGGCCGAGCGCGGCATCGTCGGCACCTTGTGCACCGCCGCGATCAGCAGCGAGATCAGGTTCGCCGCGTTCGCCCCGGTCAGCAGGGTGGTGTCGATGTTGGCGATGCGGACGAAGTACCGCCAGTCGCGGATGGTCAGGCCGCAGTCCCACTTGAAATGGGTCTGGTAGGCCTGGAACTGGTTGCCGTTGGCGTCCATCACCGGCGCGTTGGTGGTGACGTCCATGGTCTGCAGGCCGGCCACCGAGCCCTTCGGGAAGATGCCGAACCCGGTGGTCGGCCCCCAGCAGCACAGCCAGATGGAGGTGTTGGTCGACCCCGTGCCGCCGCCGTCCAGCACGTTCACCGCGTTGTTGGCGCCGTTCGCCGGGTTGACGGTGGAGTAGCGCGGCGCCAAGCCGGTGAAGCGCTCCGGGTTCACGGACGCGTTCCCGTAGAACAGGGTCTGCGCCATCTGCTGGTTCATGCCCTCCAGGAAGGCCATGTCCTCGGACAGCCGGAACGACGCGTCGTCGCCCTCCAGCCGCGCCAGATCCTTGTCGATGAAGGAGTACGCCTCCAGCATCCCGCAGGTGTCCTGGATCTGCGCGGTGGTGCTCTTGCTGCGCGGCACGCCGTAGTTCAGCAGGCGCCATGCACCGGCGGGCAGGCCGGTCCGGACGGTGGTCTTGTGGCCGGTGGCGAGGTTGCCCTCCTTCCACAGCATGTCGTCCAGGATCTCGTTGCTCTGGGACAGCAGGTTCACCACGTCGGCGATCTTGCCGTCGGGGTCGCGGCGCGTGGCCCAGTCGGCCAGCGTCAGGACGTTCGAGGGAAGGATGGCCACGGCTTACGCTCCTGCGCTTTGCATGGTGGGGTAGAGACGGGAGGCGATCTCGCCGAAGCTGTTGCCCTGACGGGTTGCCGGCGCGGGCTTGCCTTGGTCGAGCGGGCCGGCGGCGCCCATGGCCTTGCCGATGGCGACGAAGGCCTTGATCACGGCCGGATGATTGCCGGCGCCGGTCAGCGCCAGCGCCTGCATCAGCTCAGGGGTGCCGTAGGCCTGCGCGACGCGCGCGACGTGCTGCGCCGCCTCGGGCGCCAGCTTGCCGTCGACCATGCCGAGCTCAGGATCCGCCGCGACCTGCCCGACCCACTCGGACTGCATCGCCTGCCAGGCCGCAGCCGGCGCCGCGGTGGCGGCCTTCAACTGCTCGATGCCGTAGCCGCTCAGCTTGGCGAACTGCTCCTGGCTGAGCCCCATCTCGCGGGCGAGCGTCTTGTAGCCGTCGACCGCCGCGTCATCGACCGTGAAGCCCTCGGGTGCCGCGAAGTCGTAGGCCTCGGGAACGACCGGCGCTTCGGGTGCCGGCGGCGGGACGACCGTGTCGACCTTCTCGGGCGCACCGGCCGGCGGCAGGGCATCGCCCAGGACCGAGCCCGAGGTGGCAGGAGTGGTCGTTTCAGCAGCGGGCGCGGCAGCGGTCGTTTCGGACATGCCACGCTGTCTGGCCGGCCCGTGTTACGGCGGTGTTATGGCACCTGCGAGAAAGATGCCGACCGAGCGGCGCCCCTCGTTGAACGCCGTGGCGAGCGGATCGCCGGCCACGAACGACAGCCGGCTGACGCCGCAGTCCTCGACGATGCGGGCGAGCACGCGCTGGCCACGCGGATCGGACAGCACCCATTCCAGGTCGGTCTCGGCCTGCTTGCGGCGCACGGCGTCGGACGCACGGCGCTGCTTGACGTCGTCGGGGTTGGTTGGATCGTGGGTCACTGCATGCCGCCGGCGATGGCCTGCAGCGCGTTCACGCCGCCGCCGACCTGCGTGTCGCCTAGCACCTTGGCGCCCTGCGCCACGGCCAGGCCGTTCTGCATGGTCTGCTGGTCCTGCTGCTGCTTGGCGCGGCTGGCCTGGATCGCAGCCACCTGCTCCTTCGAGCGGATGATCGGCGCCGGCATCCCGGTCATGATCCCGTACTCGCGCAGCGCCTCGTCGGTGTCGTAAGTGTCCATGGCGTCCGGCTGCACTGCCACGAGTCCGGCAGCGAACTTGAAGGTCTGTTCGATCGCCGTCAGCCCGACCGCCTTCTGCGCCTGCGCCATGATCGACACGTAGCTCGGCTCCAGCGGCATGCCGCGCATCTGCGGCGGCTTCGGCGGGATCAGGCCGGCCCGGTCCATGATGCTGAACACGGTGCGGATCACCGGGCTCAGGCCCTCGTTGTGGAACCGCTCCAGCATCGGGCCCAGCATCAGCATCTGCTCCTGCTGCCGGGCCTGGATCTCAAGCTCGTTGCGCGGCTGCACGCCCTCCATCTGGCTGATCGCCTGGATCAGGTCGTTGAACATGGTGGACTTGATGCTGTCCTGGAACTCTTTCACCCGCTCCTGCAGGCTCTGGATGTTCGGTGGCACTTGGTAGATCGGGCGGATGCCGCCGCCGTTCTGCATCTGCCCCATGCCGGGCACGAAGTTCAGCCCGCCTGGCAAGAGCGTGGTGATGCGCTGCTCCATGGCGGCGTCCGCGACCAGCGGCGGGTTCGCCTGCTTGTCCACCAGCTCGGCCAGCTTCAGCTGCGCCTTCTGCAGGCTCTTGATGTCCGGCAGCGCGTCCTCGCCCGGGCCGTGGCCGTAGGCGTCGTTGCTGACCACCAGCCAGCGCGGCGCGATGAACGGCTTCTCGGGGAACCCCTCGATCCGCAGCGCGCCCTGCGCGGCCTGGCCATACTCGTAGTAGACCGAGAGCCACGGCATGCCCTGCCAGCCGAACGCGCCGCGCTTGATCGCCCGGTTCGGCATGATGGCGTGGACGACCGGAACCTCGCGGTTCAGCTGGTTGCTGAGGTAGAGGCTCTGCACCGTGCCCGAGCACGCGCCCAGCCCGAACTTCCTCACCAGCTGGCCGGCGTTCTGCAGGTACTCCCGGATCAGGACGTTCACCTCCAGCCGCTCGTCGATGCCCAGCAGGAACTCGCCGGCGGTCAGCGGGAAGAACCGGACCACGTCCTCGAAGTCCGGTATGGCGATCATCGCGCCGGTGCCGTAGGTGCCGAGTTCGCGGTAGACCTGCCCGATGGCGTTGTAGAAGTTCCCGCTGGCCAGCACCGTCAGCATCCGACGCGTCACCTCGGCGCACCACAGGCGCACCGGGTCGGCGTCATTCACCGTGGTGTTGTTCGTGCCCAGCTGGAACCAGGCGCGCGCCGGGCTGGTGATGCCAGCCATCAGGAACGACGACAGCCGGCCCATGGCGATGGTGCCGGTCCGGTCGATGATGCGGCGGTTCTTCGGCGTGCCGCGGTTGCCCTCGTTCGGCAGCGCCAAGTAGCGCCCGAGGTTGGGCATGATGTAGTGGCTGAGGTCGCGCCACGTCTCCCAATAGGAGTGCCGGTCCAGGCGCAGCTGCACGAGGCGCTGATCGGTGTCGCGGAGCAGGTCGGCGACCGGCTGAGGGACGGCAGGCCGGTCGAGGATGGCGTCGCGCGCCATCTATCCCCCCAACAGCGTCTTCGGCTGGTTCGTGTTCGTCGTCGCCAGCCCCATGGCGCTGGTCAGGATGGTGCTGCTGGCGCCGGCCGCCGCAGCTGCGTTGAGGTTCGCCGTGTTCTGCGCGCCCTGGACGATGGTGGACGCGGCGGTGCCGGTGGGCGACGGCGTGGGCGTCAGCGGCGTCGGCGGTGCGGGAGACTTCATGCCCATGCCGGGTGGGTGGCATGGGGGTGTTACGGCGGTGTTATGGCGTGCGCCTCACCACGGGTCATACTCCTGCTGCACGCGCGGCATCAGCCCGGCCTTGACCAGGTAGTCCGGCATCACGCGCTCGATCGACGCCAGCATGACGATCAGGTAGCGGGTCGCGTCCATCAGGTGGTCCATGGTCTTGACCACCTGCCCCTTGTCGTCGCGACGGTAGAGGCGGAACTCGGTCAGCCAGTTCTGGCAGGTGGTGAACACCTTGAGCCGGCCGCTGCTCAGCCGCTGGTAGACGTCGTGGATCCCGCTCTCTACGCCGTTCTCGGCCGGCACCAGCGTCAGGCCCAGGTCGATGTAGTTCTGGAACAGCTGCTGCCCGTCGCGCTGCCCGCGGCCGCGGCTGGCCGGGTCGATGGTGCCGGTCATCCAGGCGCCGCGTGCCTTGATCGCCTCGGCGTGCACGGCCGGCTCGGCCTGGCCGCGGTAGTGCTCGGCGTAGAGGTAGACGACGTCCGCCTCGCGGTCGTGCGCGCCCCAGATGCCGGCGGTGCGGTTCCAGCCGACGTCGAGCCCATAGGCGCGCGGCCACCACGCGGGGATCTCGATCGGTGCGCAGGTGATGTCGCTCTCGGGCACCGGGTAGATCGCGCCGCTGCCCAGCTGCGGCACGCCCTTGGACCGGGCGTCGCGCTGGTAGGGCGAGTACTCGCTCAGCAGCTCGTTCTTCTGCGTCGCGCTGAGGTGCGGCACGTCGTCCCAGGTGCAGGTGCCGACCCAGCGGCTCACCCCTCGCTCTCCGGCAGCTTCCCGCCCTCCAGAAACGAGAGCACGACCTCGCTCATCCCCTCAAGTGGCGTGAACGTCAGGATCACCAACCCG
The DNA here is from genome assembly GCA_964245705.1 of uncultured Acetobacteraceae bacterium. Classification (GTDB taxonomy): domain Bacteria; phylum Pseudomonadota; class Alphaproteobacteria; order Acetobacterales; family Acetobacteraceae; genus Lichenicola. The sequence continues at coordinate 14,285 of CAXTOD010000001.1, read as the reverse complement.
TCCGTGGTCATGGTGCGCGTCAGGCACTCGGCGTAGACGCTCATCGGCGGCTCCTCGTCGAGCCACACCAGCTCCTGCTCCGTGCCCTCGAAGGTGCCGCTGCCCTGCTGGTAGCTCTTCAGGCCGAGGATCGACCAGCCGCCGGACACGTGCCTGATCGGCACCGTGTCGATCAGCTGGTTGCCGCCCTGCTTCCAGGTGATCTCGCCGATGTCCTCGCCCGGGACCAGCCCGGTGCCGCTCACCGTCTTGCGGCCGGCGTCGCCCTGGATCACGCGGCCGAACAGCTTGGCCTGGATGATGTCGCGCGTCGTCTCGTTCGTGCGCCCGGCCGCCCAGGCGTGGATCGGCTTCTCGAACCGCCGGCCCTCCCACCAGGGTGGATAGCGCCCGGTCAGGTGCAGCGCCGTCTCGTAGCCGCCCATGCCCTCGGTCTTACCCACGCGGTTGGCGGCCAGCATCAGGCGCTGGCGGTGCTGCGCGCCGGCGCGGAAGAACGCGAGGTGCTTGCTGTAGAGCTCGCGGCGCAGCGGACCGGCATCGGGGTAGTAGGTGAACAGCTTGCGGCGGGATCGGCGCCGGGCCTGCTCCTCGAGGATGGCGATGAGCTCGCGCTGCTCAGCCGGCCGGAGGAGGTCAAGGTTCACCGGTGCCCTGCGCCTGCTTCAGCAGCGCCTCCGCGCGCGCCGCCAGCCCTTCGTCGGGCACGTCCTTGATGCCCACCTCGCCGCTGTGGTTGAGGTCCAGGCGCTCGCCGAACTGCTTGGGCAGCAGCTTGGACAGGAGCCACTTCCGGCTGTCCACGCGGAGCTTGGAGCGGTTCACCACGTCGTAGTCGGTGCGGACGTTGCCCTCGTCGTCCCGATAGGTGTCATTGCGGCCGTCGTCCGAAATCTCCAGGATCTCGTCGGCCAGGCGCTCGATCCCGCGCGCACGCGCGCTCGCGTATCTCGCGGAGAAGCCATGGGTGTCTGCCTCGACCCAGTAACGCACCGCGCCATCACTGGGCATGCCCTCGTCCTTGCAGATGGCGATCAGGCCCTCGCCGTCCGCCAGCCGCTCCAGGATCGTCTCGGCGATCTCCGGCGTGTAGAGCCGCGTCTTGCCGGCCATCACGCCCTCTCCATCATCACCGGCGCTCGAGGCCGCCGCACGTCGATCGCATACCCCACGCCCACCTCCGTCCTGATCCACACCACGCTGTCGCCGGCGATCATGTGCACCACGTTGCGCAGCCGCAGGATCTGCTGCCGCAGCCCGTTTTCGGCACTGTCCGGCTCGTCGTCGGGGTACATGGCGGCCACCAGGTCCGAGACCGTCACCAGAGCCCCAGGACGCCGCATCAGGCGCTCCAGGACGCGGTAGGGGCGGGGCGGCATCATGACGTGCCCACGAGGGCCAGAAAGCGTGTGGGAGCCGGTGTCGAGGTTCAGCTGGGCGAGGGCGTAGACCGCAGGCTCTACCGAGGTCATTGCGTTCATCGAACCGAGGACAATGAGGATAAACCATTGAAGCATAGACCCGCGAGAACAGGAAGCGGAAGCGAAAGTAATTGCTGGGGGGCCGGGGGGTGAAGGCAAATATCGAACTTTTCTGTTTCACGTTATGTGTGCGCGTGCGCGTGCGTTACGAGAACGTAAGGAGCCTATCTGAGAAAGTTTGGAAAAAGCCCTCCCCACCCATCCCCCCCAGCAACCTGCGTATATACGATAAGCTTGCTGCACCTATTCAGATCGTATATACCAACCTCATGCAGTTCGACTGGGACCCAGCGAAGCGCCTCAGCAACCTCGCCAAGCACGGCGTGGACTTCGCGTCGGTCGAGCTGTTCGAGTGGGAGGTGGCGACCGTCTACGCGTCTCTCGGAGCGAACGAGCCTCGGCTGATCGCCATCGGGCCAATCGCAAAGCGGCTGCATGTGCTGGTCTACAGCATCGAGACGGCAAGGGTTCGCGTCATCAGCCTTCGCCCTGCCAACAGAAGGGAGATCAAGCGTTATGAGGAAGCCTGAGCTGATCTATCCGACCGACGAGGAGGAGGATGCCATCAACCGGGGCATCGCTCTGGATCCGGACAACCCCGAGGTCTCCGACGAGATGTTCGCCGCCGCCAGGCCGGCCTCCGAGGTCTGTCCCGAGCTGGTGGCGGACTACGTGCGCCGACGTGGCCCGCAGAAGGCGCCGACGAAGGAGCTGATCTCGCTACGCGTCGACCAGGACGTGCTGGAGCGCTGGCGCGCGACCGGGCCGGGCTGGCAGAGCCGGATCAACGAGACGCTGCGGCGGGCGGTGGAGTAGCGGAGATGCGCTACGAGTATCCTGTTGAGGTGCTGGAGGAGGCGGACGGCTTCACCGCCACCGTTCTGGCCTGCCTGGCTTGCCCACCTCTGGCGACACGCGCGACGAGGCTTCAAAGCGAGTTGCCGTAAGCACGGGAAGGCGCTCAGAAGTGACTTTGGCTCAGTGAGTTGATGAATTGGCGATACCTGCGCGTTGCCTGAATTGCGGCTATTCTTGGCAGTCGAACATTTTCGCCGTTCAGGGCGGCGGGACCTTGAAACTGACACGCGTCGGAACAGACTGCCCTCTCTGCGGGGGAGCCGCTCGACTGGAGGATGGTCTCTACAATGCCGTCGGGAAGGTTGTCGAAACCACGTTTGCTCCGGGAGTATCTCGCAACAGCATAATTGCCTTCCAAGCTGTCGCCGAAGCTGCAAAAGCCGGAAGTATTACGGCGGAAGAGGCGGAAGTCCGTGCCGAAGACATCAGCCATAGCTTTGGAACACTATGGCGTTGGCTGAATGAGAACGGCACTGCCCTGAGCGTCATAATTGGAATACTGGGTCTGGTGATAGCTTTATATGCCGCTATCCCTTCGGATGAGTCTGCTGGTCAACAACACACAGATTCCTTGCATCAGCAGCAAGCGACCGAGACGTCGATACAAGAGACTGAGACGCTGATACAAGTTCAGCAGAAGATCTACGCTCTAATGCAGAAGAAGCTTGGAGATGCCACTGCGCAGGCAGAAGGATCCCCGACCAGATTATCGTCGCGACGCCAATCCCGAGTGCAAACGCAAGACTTGGAGAGACCTTCAGGTAACCGCCACGACCGCCGGAAGGCTGCGAAGCTCGCACGTAATCGTTCGAAGAAGACATAGGATCATCCTAATCTCGCTGGCCCTAGTTGATGAATTCATCTGCATCGTCCGCATCGGCGCGTTCGCCGTAGCGCGAGTTGTCTGTCCGCTCGGGCGCTAGGGCGATCCCGGACACCAGGGGAGTTCCCTTGATCTTCGTGTAGCGCAGCCCCGCCGTGCGCTCGATCATCTCCCGAAACTCGCCGGAGTTGACGGCGGCCTCGTTGTTCTCCTTGGCCCACAGGAGGAAGCTGCCCAGCAGCTTGCTCGGCTTCTCCTTCAGCGGCTTGCCGACCATGTCGGTCCCGGTCATGCACCGCTCTGCCATCCAGCGGCCGAAGTGGTCCTGCTGCTCGAAATAGGCGCTGCTCTCGGCTGCCACAGCCGCCGACGTGCCGAGCCGGCTACGTTGCCACGCCAGGCACCCGTCGATCGCCCAGCGCAGGATCGCCGGGTACTCGGCACGCAGCCGCTCCTTGAGCGACAGGTCGGGCTTCTTGGGCTGCAGCTTGAACGGCGCGATCCGCAGGCGCCGTTCCATCGCCTTGGACCGCCCCTTGAGCCGCGGCGCGTGGTTGCCGACCAGCACGATCTTGAACGTGGGTCGGTAGGTGAACGCCTTGCCGTAGGGCTGCCGGGCCGACAGCGGCGTCTCGTTGCCCGTCATCTCCTTGATCTGGCTCTCGGCCCAGGTGGCGCCGCCTTCGGTCTCGCTGGCCGTCACCAGGCGGGCGCCGGCCATCTGAGCCCGGTAGTACTCCAGGTTGATCTTCGAGCCGGCGGTGAACACCTCGATCGGCACCGCGACCGCGTAGTCCGCCAGCACGGCCACGATCGTCCCGATGAACGTGCCCTTGCCGGTGCCGCCGTCGCCGTAGAGGAAGGCCAGCATCTCCTCGGTGATGTCGCCGGTCAGGCAGTAGCCGACCAGCCGCTGCAGGAAGGCCTGCAGCTCCTTGTCGCTGCCGGTGGCCTGGTCGAGGAAGGCCGACCACAGCGGATGGGCCGTCCCGGCCGGTGCCGGCGACACGGCGGTCTTCTTGGTGATCAGGTCGTCCTGCCGGGACGGCTGGAGCGCGCCGGTGCGCAGGTCGACGGTCCCGTCCGGCGTGCCGAGCAGCCACGGGTTCTGGTCCCAGGACGTCGCCGTCACCGCCAGGGCCCGGTCGACCTTCGCCATCCGCTCGACGGAGGCCGAGGTCGAGGCCTTGGCCATGTCGTCCTTCTTCTGGCCCGGCTCGAGCTTGAACGCCGCCTGCCGGCAAAGCTCGCGGGCCAGGTTGAAGCCGAGCCCGGTCTCGTCGCGCAGCCAGATCGAGCCTGTCCAGACGTACCAGTGGCATGCGTGGTGGCAGTAGCGCAGCCGCGACCCGTGCGCCTCCGCGTAGGCGAGCGCCAGGCTGTCCTGGTTGAGCATGTAGGCGCCGAGGTTCGCCAGGATCGGCGCCGCGGCGGTCGCCGTGCTCTCCACCGTCGGCAGCTCCGGCCGCGGTGCGATCCGGGTGTAGAGCGGCGCCTGGTCGACCAGCCGGCGCAGCGACACCACGTCCCCATCGTCGGCGATCCAGTCCGACACGTCGCCCTTCGGCGGCAGGTTGGGCAGCCGCACGATCCTGACCGAGCGGGCGGTGGCACCGTCCCCTGTCAGGTTGTTGGCGACGGAGGCCGCGTGCGCCTCGCCCGGCTCGTCGTTGTCCGGCAGGATGACGACGTCGCGCCGCGCGAAGAACTCCCGGAAGCCGGCCGGCCACTTGCTGCGCTGCCCGGGCTTGGCAGCGCCACCGGCGTTGCAGGTCGCCACCAGGCCCATGGCGCGGAGCCGGTCGACGTCCTTCTCCCCCTCGACCACGAACACGGTCTCGTCCGGGTCGGCGGCGAGCAGCTCGGGCAGGCGGTAGGGCACCCGCAGGACATCGCCCAGCTTCCAGTTCCAGCCGCCGGCGCCGTCCGGCTTGCGCTGCCGGAAGTCCTTCGGATCCAGGCGGACCACCTGGTAGAGCAGCACGCCGTCGGCGCCGAAGTAGTCGTAGGTCGCGACGATGCGACCGAACGACTTCTTCTCCTTGGGCGGATCGAGCGGCACCCCGTTGCTGCGCGCCCACTCCAGCGCTTCCGGCACATCACAGGCCTGCTTGCGCCGGATCAGGTCCAGCATGCCGCCGCCGACGCTCTCCTCGTGGTCGAACCAGCGCCCCTTGTTGTCGCCGCCGACCTCGACGGAGAGGCTGCCATGGTTGCCGAAGCGCAGGCGGTCCTTGCTCGACAGGTCGTCGTTCGGCTCACCCAGGAGAGCGCGCGCGATGGTCTCGGCGTAGTCCTGGAACACGCTTCCGCCGGCAGCCATGGCAGTCATGGGTAAGGTTAGGCCTTGGACTGCGCGGCCTGCTCCCGCTCACGCCGGGCGCGTTCGCCCGCTATACGGACGTTCGCCTCGTCGCGTGTCTTGCCGAACTCGCTGATCGTCGACTTGCCGTGCCCGTGCCGGATGAAGGACAGGATCGCCTTGTGGGTGACCTTCTCATGATCGGAGTTGTTGATTCGAGTGACCTGCTCGTGGATGCGCAGGTATTCCGTGAACAGGAAAGCCTCGGCATGATCGCCGGCCACGAACACCCGCGCCACTCCAGCATCGGTGTTGCTGAGGTCCACGATCAGTTCCTTTGTCTTCTCGTGCTGGAAGACATCCAGTTCGAGCCGGAAATCCTCATCGCCCCAGGTCCCAGACCTGCCGATGCGTTGATATCCGCATCTCATCAAGCCCTCGACGTAGTCGCCGGTCTCGTCATCCACGAAGGCGCACCATTCTGCGCTTGGAGCGGTCCGGGTGTAGCCGCCGCCAGGGGCCCAGCAGGCTACCGGTTCCTTGTTGATCGCTGACATGGGTGATCCTTCAGGCCGCGCTCGGCGGCGTCTGATCGGGTTGTGCGGGGTGATCGAGCCGGTGCAGGTCGAGCAGCTGCAGCAGCACTCTGCTGGTCAGCTCGGCCACTTCACGCAGCTCGATATCGGTCATCTCGTCGCTGCTGATCAGCTGCCGCCACGTCTCGATCAGATGACGCCGCGCAAGATGCAATGCGAAGAAGCGCGGTTTCTCCCGTGCCAGCTTTTCCCGGATCGGGTCGCTGACGACGCGCAGGCGGACGGGCAGGCGGATGATGTCGTTCACCGCGGCCGCCTCCGCCGGTCGATACCCGGCCGGCTCCATTCCGCACGCACCTCGGCCATCAGCCGCGCCGACTTCGCCGCCAGCGCGTCCGACTGCCGCTTGAGCTTGTTCGCCCGCCGCAGCTTCCAGTTCGAGCGCGCCTGGCAGATGCGGGCATGCAGGACCTTCAGTCCCTGGGGCATCCTGCCTCCCACTCGTCCAGCAGGGCCCGGTGGACCGCCGCTTCTTGTTCCAGCAGCCGCGCCTGGCGCTCGACGTGCGCACGGTACCAGGCACGGGCGCCAAGAAGCTCGTCCGCCCAGACACGCGACACCTCGCCGCGCAGCAGCCCGATCACCCGGCGCGGCGACAGGCCGAGCTCGCGGGCGGCGCCGGCGATCGCCCGCTTGCGCCCTTCCGACTGCCGGGCCTCGACCGCGGCGGACGCGTAGCCGCGAAGCTCCGCCGCCTCAGCCGTGCGCACGGGCTGCTCCAGGATCCTGGGCCGTTTCGTCACCATCGTGTTCCGCTCCTCGCTCATCGTGTCCGGCGTCACGACGGTGCGGCGCAGGGAGCGAGCGGGTGGGAGACGCGGCGGTCGACGATGCGGTCTGTGACGAGGGAGAGGACAGACACCCGGTCAGGGCGACCGGGACGCCGGCGTGCTGGACACACGCGGGCAGCGATCGGCTGGGGACGGCCGGGCGATGATCCGCCCGGACCTCCGCAGCCGGCCGCGCAGGACGACGGTGATCGCCAGGCGCCTGGCGTTCCTCGAGGACGAGCACGCCGACGTGGCGCGGCTGTGGGCGCTGATGACGGCGGACATGATCGGGCTGCGCGACAGCCAGCCCCGGCAGGACACGCGGATCGCCACCCTGGTGGGTGTCGCCGCGGCAGTCCTGACCGTGCTGGGCGCCGAACCGGGCGCGGTCGCGATCTGGGTGCTGAGCATGGCCGACGACGACGCCACGCAGGCGGCCGCGGACTTCGGCAACGATCTGGTCGAGCAGCTGCTGCTGTTGCACGGCAGCTCGGCCGGGGAGGCCTGAGGCGTGCGGCTGACCGAGGCCGGATGGCGCGGGGCTGGGGTTCAGCATGCGTGGCCCCGGCCGGCCAGGAAGGCGGTGGAGCGGGCACGGCCGGGGGAGGGGACGCGGCGACCCGCCAGGGTGATGGTCATGCCGCGGCGTCCGGCGGGGAAGCGGTGACAGCTCCCCCGCCCGGGCCCACTGTTGCGGTGTCCAACCCAGCAACAGGAGTCGAAACGCCATGTCCGAGTTCGACCGATCGGCACTCGTCTGGAACGTCGCCAGGTCGATTGCTTTCGTTGAAAACAAGATCGGGAGCGGTAGTGCCACCAACCTTGGAGGCGACCGTGCCTACCAGCTCACCCTCATCAGAGAGGTTACGGAGGCCGTCTACGCAGACAGAAAAGCCGTCACGCCCTAGCAACGCGCTCTCGATCCGGGCCGCCAGCCGCAGCGTGGCGGCCACGGTCCGGATGTCGCCGCTGTCGCCGATCATCCCGCGCGCCTGCTGCAGCGCCGCGAGACGCAGTTCGACGATGTCCATGCTCATGCGGGGGATCCTGAGAAGGGATTTGGTGCGACTCGGGGGTGATGGGGCAGGATGGAGGGTCGAACGGAGGACCAGATGTCAGACGACCCGGCTGAGGGATGGAGAAGAGCCCACGCGATCGAGCAAGATGAGAAGGTGAAGGCTTCGGTCAAAGCAGCGGCTGCAATGAATGCGTTGCGGCTCGCGGTGGGAATGTTGACGGTCGAGCAGCGCAACAGCCTCCTTGAAAAGCTTGAGCCGACCGCTGACGCGATCGAGGAAAAGACGGCGGGGCTGACACTCCCTCTCTTTTTCGAGAACGCGTTCTTCGGGCTTGCTGAAGCCAACCGGGAGATGGTCGCGTTCATCCGCGACCTCCCGCTTGCGGAGCAGGGCTGACAACTGAAACACCGTCGGCACAGGCCATCCGCGTGATCAGCCCCATCACCAGTGCGATCTGCACATCGGGGTGCGCGAGCCGGTAGGACTGCAGCAACACGGCGGTGCGATCGGCCGGTGACGGCTCCGCAACCGCAGAACGGATCAACAGCTCGGCCTGCTGCATGGCGGAACGGGCGGAGGTGAGATCAGACATGGCCATAATTACCCTGACCTGCCCGCACGATGGATGCCTGAAAGAGCGAATGACGTTCGACATCAGCGGCGCGCGCAGATTTAAACCGCTGGAGTATCAGGGCCAGCACTATTATTCGGTCACTGCTTTCTGTCGAAGCTGCGAACGAGGCGTAGCCTTGATTCTTCAAGCTAACGCTTTTGCACACAGATCTGGACAAGGCCCTGACCGGTTGCTGCATCTCGATGGGGAGATCACCAGTGTATTCGACCTCGTTGTCGTTTGGCCCGAGAAGGCCAAACCTGTAGCACCAGGGGGCCTTTCTTCCGCAGTCGAGCGAATTTTTTTGCAAGCAGAAGACAACAGAGTGCGACAGAATTTGGAGTCTGCCGGCATCATGTACCGAAAGTCGCTGGACGTAGCTTCGGTAGAACTTGGCCTTGATTTGAAGCAGACGAACAATCTGAAGCATCGGGTTCGGCTTTTGCAAGAAGGGGGCAAGCTTACGCCGGCTATAGCCGACTGGGCTGATCGCATTCGTCTGCTTGGGAATGATGCGGCTCATGAGGCCGATGAACCGACGACTACAGAAATTGCGGACCTTGCCAATCTGACGCGGATGGCGCTGATTTACTTGTTTGAGATGCCGAAGCGGATCGCAGACATGCGTGCCGCTGCAGCGGCCGGAGGTGCGGAGGCGACCTGATGCCGGCGGCTGCCAGTGGGCCGCGGCACTCCGAAGAACACGAGGCAGCCTACCTCCTGGCATCTGCACCACCACGTGGGTCGGCGTGAGGATCGGCGGACACACGATGCGGTCGAGGTCGGTGGGGGTCCAAGAACGCTGACCGCTTCCACAGATCGGATCGGACATCATCAGTCCGAACCACAGGCTTGGGTATTGCTATGGGATGCGATGAAGGCTCGCACCCTAGAGGCAGTGGTCAGTGTTAGATCGCCACCAGATCGAAGGCGACCCACGAACTTCCCATCATTCACAGCCAGGAGGCCGAACGTACTGGCCGCCATACCTGTTGCGCCGAGAAAGGTATCAACCTCGTTCAGTATGGGATCTGTAGGACGCATATGGGATGGAATAATGGGATATAGCCCATGGTGTCAATGATAATGTGGGATCGCGATAGAGTTTGCAGCTAGGCTAGTGTGTGGGATGATGCCCAATGGACATCGATGCGATCAAACAGTCTGTCCTTCTAAGGATGGAGACCGAGGGCCTTAACCCACGGCAGCTTTCACTTAAAGCCGGATTGAGTGCGACATACGTGCGTGACCTTGTTCAAGGTCGGTCAAAAAATCCGAAGTCGGAACATCTCAACAAGCTGGCGATCGCCCTTGGAACCGACCTCGATGGTCTCCTTAGAATAGTAGAAAAAGGAAACTCTCCAGTTCATCGAACCTTGACTGACGAAATAGATACCGCAACCGCGTTCTTGACGCCGGAATCTGTCAAGTTCTTAGGTTCAGCTGACAAAGCCAGCGCACTCATGTTAATGACATTGCAGCTATTCATTGATGCTCTAGAAAAACGGCGAAGCGATAAAGCTATGGTCGAGCCGGTGCTAATATCCCATGGAATAGTTTTGAGCCAAGCTGCGTTTCTAGATTTGTTTAAAGAAGTAGGAGAGACTGAGGAGTTCAAGTCTGCGCTCTATGCTTACATTGATCTTTATATAGAGATGTTGGTAGCTTCTCCACAGGTTGCTCATGCTAGCATAGATGCAGTGACGGCGAATTTGATCGCCTATCACGAGGCGGAGGAAGACAAAAAAACCAAAGCAAGCTGATGGACATGGGTTTCATCCCACATCTTTGTTGACCATGGGCCACGTCCCATATTAGCCTTCGTCCATCCACACCCGGATGGAGGCCCATCGTGCTTCTCCCTCGCTCCCTCTACCTCGCCGCCGGCCCGATCCTGTCGATCCCGGCGATTGCCTACCTCGTGCCACTTCTCCTGGCCGGCTTTGGCCGCCTGGCAGGAGGCTGACCGATGGCTCAGCAGCCCTTCCACATCGCCGTCGAGCCGGCCCAGGTCGGCTCCCGGACCGTCCCCACCGTCAGCCTGCATGACATCTGGCGCTGGCTGAAGGTCAGCGAGACCTTCGCCTACTGGCGGGACCACACGCTGAGCCCGCTGGTGATGCGCCGCGACCTCGACTATGTGCCCGGCCGCGCCATCGTCCACAACGGCCAGACCAGCCAGGACCTGCGCCTGACCCTCCCGGCGGCGCGGACGGTGCTGACCGTAGTCCGTGGCAGCCGCGCCACGATGCTGAACCGGGACCTCGCCAGCTATGAGCAGGAGTTGGCGAAGGAGCAGGTAGCCGACGGCGCCGGTTCCACCGAAACCCTGCCGGCCGGCGCCCGCGCGCTGTCGATCGGCCAGGTCGTCAACGACCTGCCGAACGAGTTCAGCGTCATCTCCAGCCTGTGCGTCGCGCAAATGGTCGAGATCGGCGGCCGGTCGGTGATCGGCATCGAGGACGCGCGCTCGCTGCACGCCTTCCTCAAGGTGGGCCGGGACTACACGAACTGGATCAAGGAGCGGGTCGCGAAGCTCGGGTTCGTGGAGGGGCAGGACTTCCAGGTGACCGAGGGTTTGAGCTCGCCAAATCTGGCGAGCGCAAAATCCCGCTCTCAGATCACCAAGCTCTACGCCATCACCCTCGACATGGCGAAGCACCTGGCCATGGCCGAGAACAACGACGTCGGCCGGCTGGTGCGGCGCTACTTCATCTGGGTCGAGGAGAACGCCCGGGTCCCGGCTCCGTCGCCGTCCGGCCCGACCCTCGCCGACTTCCGCGCCATGCTGGCCGACGCGCTGCCCCGACTGGTGGCGGCCGAGCTGGCCCGGGACCCGCGCGTCGCCGTCGTCGAGTTCAAGGCGCCGATCCAGCTGCTGCGCGAGCTCAACGTGCCGCAGCGCGGTCGTCGCCCGCTGTCCCGCCGGGTCGGCCACCGGCTGTTCAAATACGCGATCGCCACCGGCCGCGGCACCGCGATCCGCGAGAGCGCCGAGACCGGCCGGCACCTGTTCCAGGTCGACGTGGTCAAGGACTGGCTCGACGCCGAGGGGTCGCGCCTGATCGCCGACCACAAGGCGAAGGTCTTGGGCCAGGGCGTCATCCCGTTCGTCCCGAAGCCTCTCTAGCCATCCCTGCCCGGGATCGGCTCCGGGCACATCCCGTAACAGAGGACCACCATCATGAACGCCATCCAGCAGACCACTTCCGTTCACGTCCAGCCACAGCCCGGCATGAGCCACGTGCTGCCGGTCGCGGCCGAGCCTGCAGACCAGCAGGCAGCCCCAGCACCCGGCATCGACGTCCGCCTGGTGGAAGCCCGCCTGATGAAGGGCTTCACCCATCACGCGATCGCCAAGAAGGCCGGCCTGAAGGCGGCGGAGCTTCGGACCTTCGAGAAGGCGAAGGCTGTCCCGTCGCTGGAGCAGGTGCGCGGGATCGCCGCGGCGCTCGGCGTCACCACGGCTTGGCTCTGGCTGGGTCGCGAAGCCAGCGTGCCGGGACAGCAGGCACCGGAACCCGCCGCCGCGACGCACCTGACCGGTCCGGCGCTTATCGCCGAGATCGAGCGCCTGCACGCAATCGAGATGGACCCGGGCAGCTGGCCGGACAGCGGCGAACTCGATCCCAGCGCCGGCGACAGCGCGCAGAGGGCGATGTGGCCGCTGATGAAGGCCGCCCTGGCCGACCCGGCGACGGTCGCGGACCCGCAGCTTCTCGCCCGGGTCACCCGCTGCGTGATCCGGTCGGCCGGCACCGAGGAGCTTCCCGACCGGGCCGGCCTGCTGCTGGCGGAGACGGTGTTGTCCAGCGCGTCGGGTGCCGGTGCCGACGCCGAGCTGATCGGTCTGTGCGAGGAGTTCTGCCGCCTGGAAGTCAAGCACTCCGGCATCTGCCATCACGAGCACCCGGACTACATCGAGGACCAAGAGCGGCAGGACGCGGCGCTCGACCCGATCGTCGCCGCTCAGAGGATCCTGGTCGGTCAGATCCGGTCCATAGGAGCCAGAACGGTCGCTGGCCTGCAGGCCAAGGCGCGGGCACTGGTGGCTTGGGACGAGCAGTTGCCGACTGAGGAGGAGTGCACCGACACCAACCAGTTCCTCCTCAACTCCATCCTGCGCGACCTCCTCGGCGGCGATGGCACAAAGAGCTCGCTCACCACGCCGCCGCCTCTGCCGCAGGCGCTGACCATCAACCCCGACGCCGACTACATCGCCCTGTGCGACGAGATCGTCCGGCTGGAAAGGGAGTGGGAGAGCACCGGCCGCCACGAGGACACGCTGCCGGACAAGGACGCGCTCGCCTACGAGGAGACGGTCCGGGGCCCGATCTACGACAAGCAGATGGAGGTGTTCGAGCGCCTGCGCCTGCTGCAGCCAAAGACCGCCGCAGGACAGGGTGCCGCCGCCCGTGCCGCGCTCGCCTACATGCACTGCTCCGACGACAACCCGCCCGAGATCAGCCACGACGGCCAGCACGTCGTCTACATGCTGATCAAGCAGCTGGCGGGCCAGCCTGCCCCTGTGCCGGCCGATCCCGACGCCGACCTCAAGGCCGGCTGCAACGAGCTGATCGCCAGCATCAACCAGATGAGCGTCGAGGCTGCCGACATCACCAGCAACGACCCGCGGCACACGCAGCAGCACGAGCTGGTGGAACGGATCCTGGCGCAGGCGCCCCACACGCTCGACGGTCACCAGCTGCGGGCCCAGGCGATCCTGGCCTGGCACGGCGGCATGGGCGGCAACGGCAAGCCGGCGAGCGAGCTTCACCAGGACGACTTCTGGCTGGTGATCCGCGACCTGATCGGCGCCTCCACCATCAAGGGGATGGCCCAGCGCACCGCCGCGATCTGCGCCAGCTACCCCGCCACGGTGCCGTGACCAGCGGCCGCCCATGGAGCCTGGAGGAGGACGCCACCGTGCGTCGCCTCCGGGCCACCGGCCTGCGCTGGTGCGACGTCGGCGCGCAGGTGGACCGGGACGGCGCCTGCTGCCGTTTGCGGATCACCCGGGTGCTGCGCGAGCCGGATCCGCTGGCTGCGGTGCGGCAGGCCGAGAAGGCAGCCCAGGCGAAGCAGCCGAAACCGTCAGGCCGCGACGACTACGGGCCATCCCCGCTGCCGCCCGGCAGCCCCCTGACCTGGAACCAGATCAACGCCGGCACCCTCCTGGACGGGAGCACCTACCGATGAACGGCAGCCATCCGCACGATTGGTGCATGAACTGCGTCTTCTGGGTGAGGTTTGATGACTCCGGCCCGATCGGACAGTGCCGCAGGTATCCTCCGGCCTTTGATCGGGTAGAAGGCGCCGTCTGGCCCTACACTCGTCCTGCCGACTGGTGTGGCGAGCAGAGGCCGCGGTCGTGAGCGGCGCCTGCGCAGAGGGTGTCCAGATTTCGGACACCCCCCACCCCGACGCCGCCCTGCTGTCGCTGTGCGCGCAGCTCCGCGACATGCAGGCCGAGTGGCAACGACTCTACGACCTGACGCCTGACGATGGAGCAAGAACATCGGCAGACGAGGTCTGGGAACGCTACGCGAGTCATGTCTGGCCCGGCGTTGGCCCGGTAGGTCCTTGGCTGGCGCCCGACGAGGACGTGCCAGGGCGGTTGCTTCTTCACCATCCATCTACCCTCGAAGGACTGGCAGCCAAGGCTGCTGCGATCCTCGCGCTCGATGACGCCGCGCACTACACGCGAGACTGCCGCGACGATGCGTTCGAGATGCAGGAGTCGCTTCTCAAGGATGTGGTCAGGGTCGGAGCGGATGCTGCCGCGCATCCGGTGCAGCCATGACCGCGCCCGGCGAGATCTAC